>JANNYX010000438.1:0-5556 GCA_031410295.1 Rhodoferax sp. | reverse complement strand
GTTCAAGACCCGCCAGCAGAACGCCCGTGCGTTGCTGTTCGGCAAACATGAAGTCCTTGATCTCCACAATGCTCGGCACCGCGGTTTTGGCCTCGCCAAAAAATTCCAGGCACACCGTGCGCACGTGGGTGGGCATGCGGTGCACGATCCAGCGGCAGCTGGTGATGAGGCCGTCACAACCTTCTTTCTGGATGCCCGGCAGGCCGCTCAGGAACTTGTCAGTGACGTCTTTGCCGAGGCCTTCTTTGCGGAAGGTTTTGCCCGGGATGTCCAGGCGTTCAGTACGTTCGAGCAGCTTGCCGTCGGCGCTGAAATACTTCAGCTCGAAGCTGGCCAGGGCGGCGTCGTGGATCTTGCCCAGGTTGTGGTTCAGGCGCGTCACCTCCAGCCATTTCGCCTCGGGCGTCACCATGCGCCAGGAGGCCAGGTTGTCCAGCGCCGTGCCCCACAACACGGCCTTTTTGCCGCCCGCGTTCATGGCGACGTTGCCGCCGACGCAACTGGCTTCGGCCGAGGTCGGGTCCACGGCGAAAACGAAACCGCCGCGCTCGGCGGCGTCGGCCACGCGTTGGGTGACCACTCCGGCTTCAGACCAAACCGTCGGCACTGGCGTGTCGTGGCCTGGCAGGGTCAGCAGCTCGACTTCGCTCATGGCCTCAAGCTTCTCGGTATTAATGACGGCCGACTTCCAGGTCAATGGCACGGCGCCGCCGGTATAACCGGTGCCGCCGCCGCGCGGGATGATGGTCAGGCCCAGGTCTATGCAGCCTTTGACCAGGCCCGCCATTTCGGCTTCGGTATCCGGTGTCAGCACGACGAAGGGGTATTCGACACGCCAGTCGGTCGCGTCGGTCACGTGCGAGACGCGCGAGAGGCCGTCAAACTTGATGTTGTCTTTGGCGGTGTATTTGTGCAAAAGCGATTTGCTTTTGCGGCGCAGGGCGGCGACTTTGTCAAAGGCTTCGTCAAAACGCAACACCGCGGCATCGGCAGCTGCGAGCAATTCGGACACCAGCGCGTCGCGTTGTACCTGACGATTCGCGTCCCGCTGCATGTCACGCTGCTCACCAGGTTGCGTATCAGCTTGCTGGTCCACCTGCGGCGTGCGGCGTTTTTGCACTTCACTGAGCCGGTGTTTCAGCGCCTCGACCAATTGGCGGCGGCGCTTCGGGTTGTCCAGCAGGTCGTCTTGCAAATACGGGTTGCGCTGCACCACCCAGATGTCGCCCAGCACCTCGTACAACATGCGTGCGCTGCGGCCGGTGCGGCGCTCGCCGCGCAGTTGCAGCACCAGCTCCCAGACGCGTTCACCGAGAAGGCGGATGACGATTTCTCGGTCGGAAAACGAGGTGTAGTTGTAGGGAATTTCGCGGATGCGTTCCTGGCAAAACGCCTGGCCCGAAGCGTGAACCGCAACATTTTGCGGCGGCTCGTCATCGTCCAGGTTGGCAAGCGGATGGAGGTTGAGCGGTGCGTTCATTGTTTTAGGAGCCTGGGCAGGAAATTTTACCGAAGTGCAACATTTTGACCGCTCTGGACCGCTCTGGACCGCTCTGGACCGCTTGGAACTGCTGCTGCCGCGCTGGTAAACGCCGGTCGATGGCACGAGCGGCCATTCACCGCATCAGGTAAACCCCATTGTCTTGCCGGCAGCCGGCGGCTGTAATCAAAATGTCAAGGCGCTGTCATACTGATGGCCTACCGTCCCGCTTTTCTTTCCAGGAGTCCGCATGAAAATCAAACCCGCCCTGCTGGCGCTTGCCGTTGCAACCAGTCTTGGCGCCCAGGCGCAAACCGAGATCCAGTTCTGGCACTCGATGACTGCCGTCAACGGTGAATGGGTCAATGATCTGGCCAAGGCCTTCAACGCCAAGCAGAATCAGGTCAAGATCATGCCGGTGTTCAAGGGCAGTTACGACGAGTCCATGACGGCGGCTGTGGCGGCCTTTCGCGCCGGCAACGCGCCGCACATCCTGCAGGTGTTTGAGGTCGGCACCGCCACCATGATGGCCAGCAAAAGCGCCATTGTTCCGGTGGGCCAGGTGATGAAAGACGCGGGCTACAAGTTTGACCCAAGCGTTTACGTGCCCGCCGTGGCCGGTTATTACACCGCGCCCAACGGGCAGATGTTGTCCTTCCCCTTCAACAGCTCCACCACCGTTTTCTACTACAACAAAGACGCCTTCAAGGCCGCCGGCCTCGACCCCGAAAAAGCCCCCACCACCTGGCCTGAAGTGGCGCTGGCCGCCGCCAAACTCAAAGCCAACGGTCACAAATGCCCGCTCACATTGGCCTGGCAGGGCTGGACGCAGCTGGAGAGTTTCTCCACCTGGCACAACGTCGAGCTGGCGACCAAACGCAACGGTTTTGGCGGCATGGACGCGCGCCTGGTGGTGAACTCGCCGCTGCACGTGCGCCACATCGAGAATTTGTCGAACATGGCCAAGCAGGGCCTGTTTGTCTACAAAGGCCGCGCCAATGTGTCGGAGGCCAGCTACATCTCGGGCGAATGCGCGATGACCTCAACCTCCACCGGTTTTTACGGCAACGTGTCGAAGAACGCCAAGTTCAATTTCGGCATCGCCACCCTGCCGTATTACCCCGACGTGCCCGGCGCGCCGCAAAACACCGTAATCGGCGGCGCCAGCCTGTGGGTGATGGCCGGTAAAAAGGCCGAAGACTACAAAGGTGTGGCGGCGTTTTTTGACTACCTTTCACAAACCGATGTGCAGTCGGCCAGCCATAAACGCACCGGGTATCTGCCCATCACCACCGCCGCCTACAAGCTGACAGAAGAGTCGGGCTTCTACAAACAGAACCCCGGCACCGACATCGGCGTGAACCAGATGATCCGCAAAACGACTGACAAATCGCGCGGCATCCGCCTGGGCAATTACGTGCAGATCCGCACCGTGGAAGATGAAGAACTGGAACAGGTCTGGGCTGGCAAAAAGACCCCCAAAGAAGCCTTGGACGCGATTGTGAAACGCGGCAACGAACTTTTGGAGCGTTTTGAGAAGGCCAACAAAGGGCAACAAAAAGGCTGAAGGCAGGCAACGGGGGCGTGGGCATTGGGGCGAACAGCCGTTCAATTGACTTCAATCGCCGTTGCATCGCCGTTGCATCCCGCTCCTTCGACCTTGCCAACACGCTTCCATAAAACGTTTACAAAAAAGTGCCGATGAGGCCGTCTAAAATATTCAATAGATTGCTATATGCTTAATAGCAAATATGACTAATATTTAAACAAAATATGGAGAAAAAAGTCGTTTTCAGATCCACCTGGCTGCCTTGGGCATTGCTGGCGCCGCAGGTGGCGGTGATCTCGATCTTCTTTTTCTGGCCAGCTGGGCAGGCGCTCTTGCAGTCGTTCCAGCAATCAGACGCCTTTGGCACTTCGGTTGAATGGATCGGGCTGGAGAACTTCCGCAACCTGTGGGCCGACGAGTCGTACCTGGCCTCGTTCAAGACCACGGCGGTGTTCTCCATTCTGGTGGCTAGTCTGGGCATCAGCCTCTCCCTGGTGCTGGCGTATTTTGCCGACCGTGTGGTGCGCGGCTCCACCTTCTACCGCACCTTGCTGATCTGGCCCTACGCCGTGGCGCCAGCGGTGGCGGGTGTGGTCTGGCTCTTCCTGTTTTCGCCCAGCATCGGTGTGGTGGCTTACGCGCTGCACCAGCTCGGCTTCAACTGGGATTCGCTTTTGAACAGCAACCACGCGATGGCGCTGATCGTCATGGCTTCGGTGTGGAAACAAATTTCCTACAACTTTTTGTTTTTTCTCGCGGGCCTGCAAAGCATCCCCAAGTCGCTGATTGAAGCGGCCTCGATTGACGGCGCAAAGCCCTGGCGGCGGTTCTGGAGCATCCAGTTCCCGCTGTTGACGCCCACCACCTTTTTCCTTCTGGTCATCAACGTGGTCTACGCCTTTTTCGACACCTTCGCCATTGTTGACGCCGCCACCCACGGCGGCCCCGGGCGCGACACCGCCATCCTGGTCTACAAGGTGTATTTCGATGGCGTCAAGGCGCTGGACCTGGGTGGCTCGGCCGCGCAGTCGGTGGTGCTGATGTTCATCGTGGTCATTCTCACCGTGGTGCAATTTCGCTACGTGGAGAAGAAAGTCAACTACTGAAGATGATCGAGCGCAGTCCTCTTTTGACGTTCTTCTCGCACCTGGTGTTGCTCATCGGCGTGGGCATCGTCGCCTTTCCGGTGTACATCACCTTCATCGCCTCCACCCACACCATGCAGGACGTGGTGCAGGTGCCGATGCCGCTCCTGCCCGGCACCGAGATGTGGAGCAACTACAAGATCGCCCTGTTTGGCGGCCGCCAGGGCACGGGCACCCACGCGCCGGTGGCCAACATGATGATGGTAAGCCTGATCACGGCACTGGTCATCGCCATTTGCAAAATCGCCATCTCGCTGCTCTCGGCCTTTGCCATTGTGTATTTCCGTTTTCCGTTTCGCATGTTTTTTTTCTGGGCCATCTTCATCACGCTGATGTTGCCGGTGGAGGTGCGCATCTTGCCCACCTACAAGGTGGTTTCAGACCTGGGCATGCTCAACACCTATGCGGGCCTCACGGTGCCGCTGATCGCCTCGGCCACCGCCACCTTCCTGTTCCGCCAATTTTTCCTCACCGTGCCCGACGAACTCACCGAAGCCTCACGCATGGACGGCGCCGGCCCAATGCGTTTCTTTTTTGACGTGCTGCTGCCGCTCTCCAAGACCAGCATGGCGGCGCTCTTCGTCATTCAGTTCATCTACGGCTGGAACCAGTACCTGTGGCCGCTTTTGGTGACCACCGAAGAAAACATGTACCCGGTGGTGATCGGCATCAAGCAGATGATTTCCGGCGGCGACTCGCAGACTGAATGGAACATCGTCATGGCCACCGCCATATTGGCCATGTTGCCGCCGGCGCTGGTGGTGATCCTGATGCAGAAGTGGTTTGTCAAAGGCCTGGTGGATACTGAAAAATGACAGACAGATGACCCCGCCAATCTGAAAGCTCAACATGGCAGCAATACAACTCAAAGGCGTCGTCAAACGCTACGGCAAGGGGCCATCGGCCAACCAGGTGATCCATGGCGTCAGCGCCGATATCCAGGACGGCGAGTTCGTGGTTATCGTCGGCCCTTCCGGCTGCGGCAAATCGACGCTTTTGCGCATGGTGGCCGGGCTGGAAGAAATCACCGAGGGCGAGATTTCCATTGGCAACCGCGTCGTCAACAACCTGGAGCCGGCCGAACGCGACATCGCCATGGTGTTCCAGAACTACGCGCTGTACCCGCACATGAGCGTGTTTGACAACATGGCGTACGGCCTGAAAATCGCCAAAGTGCCGGTCGAAGAGATCAAAACCCGCGTCGACAAGGCAGCGAAGATATTGGAACTTGGCGCCTTGCTCACCCGCAAGCCGCGTGAACTCTCCGGCGGGCAACGCCAGCGCGTGGCGATGGGCCGCGCCATCGTGCGCCAGCCGCAGGTGTTTTTGTTTGACGAGCCGCTGTCGAACCTCGACGCCAAGCTGCGCGCGCAGACGCGGCT
>JANNYX010000437.1:0-2582 GCA_031410295.1 Rhodoferax sp. | reverse complement strand
GGCGGCTCAGACCGCGTTGAGCCGCCCCACGAATTTCGCTGTCATCGAAATAAAGCGCATCGCTGCGATCACAAGGAGAGGATTCCCATGCACCACGCTCACATCCGCAAACCGCGCCTGGCATTGACAGCGCTGGCCGCGATATCGGCCACAGCTTGGTCAAACGCGGCTTCGTTGGTTTTGGCGGGCACATTGAAACCACTGAGTTTGCGCACAAATTGCAAGGACGCGTCGCGGATTTCAAGCTCGGTCGCGGGCGGCTCGAAGTTGAACAGGGCCTTGATGTTTCTGCACATATTGCTCCTTTTGCGCACCGTTTTGCGTCAGATTTAACCCGCCAAGCCTTGCAGAATCCGCATCAGTTCCTGCGGCATCGTAACTTGCGGGTTGTGGCTGCTGGGCATCTCGAAAGAGGTCCAACCCGCCTCACGTTGCGCCCGATCGGCAAACTGGCGAAAGACGTCGCTCGGGCGGGATTTGTTGCAATAGATATAACTGCGCGGGAGTTTGTCGACGGCGCCGGACAATGCAATCGCCTGCTCAAAACAGGCCAGCGGCTGCGCCGTGCGTTTGGGCGTACCCCAGGCCATGTCTTGGGCGCTGGAGTCGGCCGGCATCGGGTTGGGCGGGATCAACCAGCCGTCGCCTTGTTCGTTTGACAGTTTGCGCATGCGATCTGCTTCACCCGGCGGCTGCAATGACATGGCGGATTGCCCGTTGCGTGGCACAAAGGCATCGACGTACACCACCCGGGCAATGCGTAGAGGCGCGCGGTCCGCAACCCCTGTCGCCACCATGCCGCCGTAACTGTGGCCGATCAAAACCACATCCTGCAGATCTTCAAATTTCAGCACCTGCAAGACATCGGTGATGTGGGTTTCCAGGTTGATGTCACGGCTCAGCAGATGCGAGCGTTCGCCAATGCCGGTGTAACTCGGGGTGAAGAATTCGTGGCCGAGCCCGTGCATCAAGGGGCGCATTTTTTTCCAGAACCAGCCCGCCCCCCAGGCGCCGTGCGCAACGACAAAGGTGGCCATTGGAATCTCCTTGAATGATGTGGATTGTGCGGACGATGTGGACTACGTGGATTCTGCCGTAGACAACCACCAACCGTCGCCAGCACACCAGGCAGTGGCGTCGGGCGGGCTGGCGCGACGCAGCGACTTGATGAGTTTGACGGGCCTGAGTTTCAAGGCTTCTTCCAGGGCCCTGGACGCGGCGTGACTGCGTGCGCCCTGGCACGGGATGAACTCGACCCGCAGCAGCGCCGTCGCTGCGTAATTTGACGCACTGCGCCGGTGAACCAGCAACATGCAGCCGTGGCCGGCGTCAGTGGTCAACGGAAAGATCAACTTGCCGCCGACAGACAAGGCGTCGAGCCAGATGGGCAGTGGATGGGTGGCCCCGGCGTTGACATAAATCAGGTCAACCTCAGTCAGTGGGCCTTCGCAAGCCGAGCGGTTGCGCACCGTGACTTGCGGCAGGTGCGCCAGATTGTGTTGCGCCAGCGCCGCCAAATCAGGCTCAAGTTCATACGCGTCGACACTTCCCTGTGGACCCACCAGCGCCGCCAGAATCGCCGTGTAATAACCCGTGCCAGCGCCAATGTGCAATACCTTCTGGCCAGGCTGGGGCGCGCAGGCTGCAAGACAAATCGCGTGGAGGCTGGGCTGGCCATTATTGATGCCGCGCTCGGGCGCCAACGCCACCAGCACGTCCTGGTAGAGCAGACGCGGGTCGGCGGATGTGCTGCTGATGCAGCCGTGCCCAGCGTGGATATGCCATGGCCCTGGACCGACGAAATTCTCCCGCGGGACGCTGGCAAACGCCTTGCGCAGCCGCTCACTGAAGAGTCCTTTGCCATGAACGATGAGCCGCGCATAAGCGTCGCGTTCGGCCTGGAGCGACGTGAAATTCACAGGCATGGGATACCGTGCCCAGCTTGGACCCTCAGGCCTTGCCCAGGGTCGGCGCGGCGGCGAAGCTGTCGTCGTCCCATTCGGTGATGTAGGGCGCCGCCGGCACCAGGGCGGTCTGGCCGTTCACCGGCATCGGGCGTGTGCGAAGTTGCGGATGTTTGATCAGGTCCGCCACAGAGTTGATGGCGCCATAAGCAGTTTGCGCGGTGGTCAGGCGTTGCACCGCCTGGGCGTAATCGAGGCTGCTGAACACCGCCTGGACTTGCGCCTCCAGCGCCACGCGGTGTTGCACGCGCAAGTCGTTGCTGACGTAACGCGCATCGGTGGCGACACTGGCGTCTTGCATGAAGGCGCGGCAAAAATTGAGCCATTCGCGCTCGTTCTGGATCGACAGGACCAGCTCGCGCCCATCGGCGCAGGTGAAGGTGCCGTAGGGCGCGATGCTCGGGTGTTTGAGCCCCACACGGGCCGGCGCGCCCTTGCCATAACGCGCATGCAGGTAAGGCACAGCCATAAGTTCGGCGGCGGAATCAAACAACGACACCTTGATCGCGCTGCCTGTTCCGGTGCGGGCCCGTTGCAGTAGTGCCTGCTGGATGCCGATGAGCGCATTCATGCCCGCCGTGATGTCGCAAATCGACACGCCAATGCGCCCCCAGGGGC
>JANNYX010000436.1:0-2963 GCA_031410295.1 Rhodoferax sp. | reverse complement strand
GGTTATCTGGGCGACAGCATCCGCAGCACCACGGGCGCAGGGCGTTTGGGCATCGAAAAAATGCCGCCGATCTTCACGCGCGGTGTGCTGTTGGACTTTGTCAAACTCAAAGGCCGGGTGTTGAAGCCTGGCGAATCCATTGGTCGTGCCGACATGGAGGCGGCCGCCCTTGCTGCTGGCCTGCAGGTAGGCCGTGGCGACGCGGTGCTGCTTCGCACAGGCTGGCTGGAGGCACAGAAAGGCGTTAAACACCCGGACTTCAACGTCGAGCCCGGCATCAGTGTCGAAGCCGCCACCTGGCTGGTCGAGCGTGACGTGGCGATGGTGGGTGCCGACAACTACGCGGTGGAGGCCATGCCTTTCCCCGACGGCAAGGTGTTTCCCGTGCACCAAATGCTGATTCGCGACTACGGCATGCCCCTGCTCGAAGGTTTGATGCTCGACCCGCTGGTAGCCGCTGGCCGCCACGAATTCCTGTTTGTAGCCAGTGCCCTGCCCATCGAGGGCGCTACCGGCAGCCCCCTGTCTCCGGTAGCCGTCCTATGAAAAAACGACCCCTTGAAGGCATTCGCGTGCTGGAGATTGCCTCCATGATTTTTGGCCCTGTCGCGGGCCAGTACTTGGGCGACATGGGCGCCGACGTGATCAAGCTGGAGCCGCCGGAGGGCGATCTCACGCGTTCCATCGGCCCGCGCCGCTCACCCAAAATGGGCGCATTTTTTCTGACCAGCAACCGCAGCAAGCGCAGCATTGTGGTCGATCTCAAACGACCGGAAGGCCGCGCCATTCTGCTTAAACTGGTCGCCAAGACCGACGTGATGCTGCATTCCATGCGCACCCCGGCGGCAAACCGACTGGGCCTGGACTACGAGACCTTGTCCGCCACCAACCCCGGCCTGGTGTACTGCCACCTGACCGGTTATGGCGATGACGGCCTGTATGCGGGGCGGCCCGCCTATGACGACATCATTCAGGCGGCTTCAGGTCTGGCCATGCTGCAAACTGTGGTCGCAGGCCAGCCGCGCTTCATCCCCACCATCGTGGCCGACAAAATCAGCGGCGTTCATGCGGCCTACGGTATCGTGCTGGCGCTGATGCACCGCGCGCGCACAGGCGAAGGCCAACAGGTTGATGTGGCGATGTTCGAAACCATGGCCGCGTTCAACATGCTAGAGCACCAGTGGGGCCATGTATTTGAGCCACCCGTGGGTGGCATGGGCTATTTGCCGGTGGCCACAGCAGCGCGCCGACCCTATAAAACCAAAGACGGTTTTCTGGCGCTGCTGCCGTATTCGGACGTGCACTGGAACAGTTTTTTTGAGCTGGCGGGCGAGCCGCAGATCATGAAGGACGAGCGTTTTGCCACCTTTGCCGCGCGGCAAAAGCATTTTCGTGATGTGTGGGACGAGATCGAGCGCCAGGTCGCCCGCAAAACCAATGACGAATGGCTCGCCTTGCTCAGCCCCCAGGACATTCCGTTCTCGGTGGTGAACACGCTTGAAGACTTGACGACAGACCCACATCTGGCCAGCGTCAAGTTTTGGGAAATGATGGAACACCCGACCGAAGGTACGCTGCGCATGCCGCGCAATGCCATCAGCATGAGCGCCACGCCGCCTGCGGTCACGCGGCTGCCTCCCAACCTGGGTGAACACAGTGCTGAGATTCTGCGCGAATACGCCTTTGACGAATCCAGCATTGCGCAATTGACGGCCCAAGGCGGCGTGTGCGCAGCCACGGCTTGAGATCGGCATCACTATGATTCCACGCACTTTGTTCAGCCCTGATCACGACGTGTTTCGAGATACCGTGCGCCGCTTCATTGCGCAACACGTCACACCGTTCCATGCGGATTGGGAAAAAGCCGGCCAGGTACCCCGCTCGCTTTGGCACCAGGCCGCGCAACTAGGCCTGTTGTGTTGTAATGTGCCCGACCAATACGGTGGCATGGGTGGCGACTTTTTACACAGCACAATCCTGATTGAAGAGATGGCACGCGCTGGCGCCACCGGGCCAACCTTTTACCTCCACTCCGATATCGTTGCGCCCTATTTGGTCGACTTCGCCACTGAGGCACAAAAACAAAAATGGCTGCCCAAGATGGCCACCGGCGAAGTGGTGGTCGCGCTGGGCATGAGCGAGCCGTCCGGAGGCAGCGACGTGCAGGCGATGCGCACCCAGGCCATCCGTGATGGTGATGACTACGTCATCAACGGGCAAAAAGTGTTCATCACCAATGGCCATAGCGCTGACCTTTTGTTGCTGGCGTGCAAAACCGACCCGAAAGCGCGGGGGAAAGGCGTCAGCTTGATTCTGGTGGAGACCGATCGCCCAGGTTTTACTCGCGGGCGCAAGCTGGAGAAAATTGGCTGCAAGGCGCAAGACACCTCAGAACTTTTCTTTTCCGACCTGCGTGTGCCCGTCAGTAATTTGCTCGGCGCCGAAGGCGCAGGCTTTTCGATGCTGATGACGCAACTCTCGCAGGAACGGCTGGTGCAGGCGATCCGGGGCGTCTCGAGTTCCGAAGCTGCCTTGCAATGGACGATTGAGTATGTGGCCGAGCGCAAGATGTTCGGCCACACGCTGGGCGATTTCCAGAACACCCGTTTCAAACTGGCAGGTTTGCATGCTGAGGTGATGGCGCAACGTGTATTTGTGGACCGCTGCATTGAACTGCATCTGCAGGGCAAATTCGACGCGACTGACGCCGCCGCTGCCAAACTGGTCACCACCGAATTGCAGGGCCGGGTGATGGACGAGTGCCTACAGTTCTTTGGCGGCTGGGGTTACATGTGGGAGTACCCGATTGCCCGCGCCTTTGCCGACGCGCGCATGTGCCGCGTGGGTGGCGGTGCGGTGGAGGTCATGCGCCAGATCATTGGCAACGCGCTACTGCCCAAAGTCGCCAAAACCGCGTGAGGAATTGCCATGAATGAAGATATTCGCGAAGCGGTTATGAGCCT
>JANNYX010000435.1:0-3832 GCA_031410295.1 Rhodoferax sp. | reverse complement strand
CCAAAAAATAAACTGACGTAACAAGTGGGGTGACAACAGCATTTGATTCGTATGAGTTCGCAAAATTGGCATCGTCGTTGGCAGTTGCCGCGTGGGCAATGGTGAACGGGGCTGCCAAGCTTACCGAACTGGCGCGAAATACTTCCGAATTCCGGCAGTCGGCGATGATCATGAATGTAGGATTGGTATTGTTCGCCCATCTGTATGTGTCGGCGGGAATCGTGATATTGGCGGCAGGTGCGACAGCCCCACTGACCTGCAGTGCACGGGCAGATCCGCCCGCGACATAAAGCATCGGATTCGTTGTACTCTCGGTGTACGTTGTGGGTCCACCGGCGATAGGGTTACGCGCAGTAGTGTTGGTTGCCGCAAATCCCCAAACGGCGTTCCTTGAAGTAAAGATTGGCGTCAGATCACCGGCGATCACACCGGAGAAAGGGTTGGGCCGGTCGGCAGCCAGAAGCACTTGACCGTCGACCAGATCCAAGTGAGGGATGAAGAGATCGGGCGGTTGAGGCGTCGCCGCAGGCAATTCGGTGTTACCCCGACAGCCGGCATAACCCGCCATGCGGATATCGCGTCCCATCATTTCTAGCGCAAACGACGCGTCTTCGCTCATTCGCACAGTGTTGTTTGAATAGGCGAAGCCCGTTTTGGCTGAAATATAGACCAATGAAATCGCGATCAGCATGAACAAACTGATGGTCATGGAAATCAATAGCTCGATCAAAGTCAGCCCACTTTGTTTGGAGCGCAAAGTTGCGCGAAATGTCACGGAGCCGACTGTCCGAGCAGGCTCGATGCTTTCGGGATTCAAACAGAGCGTCATATTCTGAACTGAAAACTTATTGTTCTCTTGTCGTTGTTGCTAGAAACGGCCAAACAATTGGCGAGTTCAGTTGGGCTGAGGCTACCTAGACAGTTGGCGAACCGTATGCTTACCAGGTACTCGCCGGGGCTTCCAGCAACCGCCTCAATTTTCCCGTCGCCGCCGGGAAGGCGCCGAACTACTTGAAGCCACTGCACGCGGTCCGTGTCAACCGGGGTGGTTGTTGTAAGCGTTGCTGCGTTGGTGGCGTAAGGCGTCACATAACCAGCAGCATTTGCAGAGTTCGCCCGCATGGCATCCATGATTTCATTGGCTGACTGGCTGGCACGGGATGCCAGATCAAACCCGGTGGAGTTGTTAACGCCAGCCAACATCAGGCCGCTGATACCTAACAGACCAATGGTCATCAATAACAGAGATACCAGTACCTCCACCATGGAGAAGCCTCGTTGTGCCTTCAGCATTAGCGGACTGTGAATAGGTTCAGGTTTCATGGCTACACACGTCAATTGGTCGGGCAACCGGGCAAAGCGGCAAACGCGGCGCTGGTTACCCGAATGGATCGCACACGACCGGTTGCGCTGATCACCGTGCAGCGGTAGTCCGCATCGACGGCGCCGAAGGCGGCCGTTCCGGCCAAGGCCGCACCGGTGCTGTTGATGCTTCTGCCCAAACCGTTGTAGATGAGATGGTTGAAATTGACAACCGCCAACACATCCGCAGACACTGCCCCTGTGGTCATTATGAGGGTGCTGGCATTGGTGGGCGGGGCATTGCCATTGGCATTGGTGGTGGTGTCCACAAACACGGTGAGGCCAGACGTCCAGTCGGGCACCCCGCCACTTTGGGCGTTGGCGACCACAGTGACGCGGGCATCGCCACCGCGCTTGATGGCTTCGGCCCGCGCAATGAACAACGCAGACTGAAACTCAGTCGATGCCGCCTGGATTCGGTTGTTCATGATCATGCCGCGAATGGAAGGTGTTGCCAATGCGACAAGAATGGCTGCAATCGACACCGTCACCATCAGCTCAATCAAGGTGAAGCCCTGGGCCTTGGCGCGTGAGCCGGGCGTCGATCGGGCAGTTGGCTTGAGGATGGGCATGCCGAAGTTTCGTTCATCCCCTTCGGTTGAAGAACACCTGCCCGACAAGCGGTGCTATCAAATAGATCAACGGTTCGATTTCTCGCCAATTCCGCTACATCGTCGTGCGGTCCTACCTGCGCACCTCATCCACCAAAGCCCTGAACTCGTCAATATCCTCAAAACTGCGGTAAACACTGGCAAAACGCACGTAGGCCACCTTGTCGAGCTTTTTGAGCTCGCGCATGACCAGTTCGCCGATGCGGGTTGAGGGCACTTCGCGGGCGCCCAGGGCGAGCAGTTTTTCTTCGATGCGTTCAATGGCGCCGTCGACCTGCTCGGTGCTGACCGGGCGTTTGCGCAGGGCCAGATTCATCGACGCGCGCAGTTTGACCCGTTCGAACTCAATACGCCGGCCATCTTTTTTGACGATGGCTGGGAAGTTGACGTCGGGCCGCTCGTACGTGGTGAAGCGTTTTTCACAGGCGCCACATTGCCGGCGCCTGCGGATGAAATCGCCCTCCTCAGAAATCCGGGTTTCAACGACCTGGGTCTCCGAGTTGGCGCAAAACGGGCATTTCATCTGGGTAGCTCCATAAATCCAATTTTCGGGTGCATTGCTGCGTTGTAAATCCTCGCAATACGGGAGTATTGCTGTGGCCGTATCACTGATGCAGGCCTTACACTGCCTGCCAAGAATCAAATTTCTGAAGCCACCCAGTGAGCCCTAGCCATAAACCGGGAAACGCGCCGTCAAGGCATTCACTTTGGCCCGCACGGCGGCGATATTCGCCTCGTCCTTCGGGTTGTCCAGCACATCGGCGATCAAATTCGCCGTCATCCGCGCTTCTTCATCCTTGAAGCCGCGGGTCGTCAAGGCCGGGGTGCCGATGCGCACACCGCTGGTAACCATCGGTTTTTCGGGGTCGTTGGGGATGGCGTTTTTGTTGATGGTCATGTGCGCACTGCCCAACACGGCCTCGGCTTCCTTGCCGGTAATTCCGTGTTGCCAAGTGGCGCTTTCGCGCAGGTCCACCAGCATCACGTGGCTTTCAGTGCGGCCGCTCACTATGCGCAGGCCGCGCGAGGCGAGCGTTTCAGCGACGATTTGCGCGTTTTTCGCTACTTGTTGCTGGTAGACCTTGAACTCGGGTTGCAGCGCTTCCTTGAAGGCGACCGCCTTGGCGGCGATTACATGCATCAAGGGGCCGCCTTGCAGACCGGGGAAGATGGCGCTGTTGATGGCTTTTTCATGTTGAGACTTCATCAAGATGAAGCCGCCACGCGGGCCGCGCAGGCTTTTGTGGGTGGTGCTGGTGACGACATCGGCATGCGGCACCGGGTTCGGGTACACGCCCGCGGCGATGAGCCCGGCGTAATGCGCCATGTCGACCATGAAAACCGCTCCGACATCTTTTGCCACCTTGGCGAAACGTTCAAAATCGATGCGCAGCGAATACGCCGAGGCGCCGGCGATGATCAGCTTCGGCCGAGTTTCATGCGCCGTCTTTTCCATCGCGTCGTAGTCAATCGCTTCCTTGGCGTCCAGCCCGTACGAGACAACATTGAACCACTTGCCGCTCATGTTCAGCGGCATGCCGTGGGTCAAATGGCCGCCTTCGGCCAGGCTCATGCCCATGATGGTGTCGCCGGGTTTCAAAAAGGCCAGGAACACCGCCTCGTTGGCAGAGGCGCCGCAATGCGCCTGCACGTTGGCGCAGTCGGCGCCAAAGAGCTGTTTCACGCGGTCGATGGCGAGCTGCTCGGCCACATCGACGTGTTCACAGCCGCCGTAATAACGTTTGCCGGGGTAGCCCTCGGCGTACTTGTTGGTGAGCTGCGTGCCCTGGGCGGCCATCACCGCGGGCGAGGCGTAGTTCTCGGAGGCGATCAACTCGATGTGGTCTTCCTGGCGCTGG
>JANNYX010000434.1:0-5710 GCA_031410295.1 Rhodoferax sp. | reverse complement strand
GCGGCGCTGCAATGCCCCCGCCAGCAGGTGTTGTTCCCGGCAGTTTTGGTTCTTTTGACTTCAGCGCCAGATTTGCGCGTGCCGGCACCGTCATCTCCCGAACCATCTTGGAATAATCAGGTTTCGGCGCAGGTGGCGCTGTCCGTCCAAGCAGCGTGAAGCTCAGCGGCACCGGGCCCAGGCGCATCACCTCGGGGCGCGACAAAATAGCCGAGAGAATGCCCAGCATGGCTTCCATTCCAGCGGAATAACCCGGGCAGGCATGGGTCGGGTGCGGTTTGCCGGCCGTCCTGCGCCCGCCAAACATCAAGCCGCCATCATCCTGTCCGTCTGCCAGCGATTGCTGGCCGCCAGACACCAGGGCGAGCACCAGTTTGTCGCCCACATCGACATCAACTGCATTTCCATCAGGATGGCCCAGGCGGTGCGCCGTCAAGGCCGTGCGCCAGATTATTTGCGGCATGGGGCGCATACGTGCGGCCTGCATCAGCGGTGCCCGCAAGGCCTTTTCAGCATCAACAAGCAAAGTTTTTCGATTCAATTCTGATCGGGCCGCCATGAACGTGCCGTCGCGGTGCCATTCGCGCAAGACGTTCCCCACGGCGCCAACGATGGGTGCAATAAATCCCATCATCACGCCAACCATGGTTCTGGCAATCCAACCCTTGTCCCCTTTGAGCGTTGGGTGGTTGAAGATGGCGTCGGCGATGGGCGCTGCCTGGCCGCTTGAATTTTTCGGTGTCGTTTGATGGTCGCCAACAAACAGGCCCATGGCCTCGACCAACCCCTTGCCATACTTGATGCCCAGATCCTCCACCATCACACCCGGGTTGGGTTGGAACATGTAGCGCGACAGCGCCATGAAATGCCCTGGGTAAAGCGGCTTTCGCGCTTCGGTCCAGGCCAGGTCTGCCCCGCCGCGCTCGAACCGGTGGCCGGTGTCGTCGCTCAATCCGAACCAGGTGTCGCACAACGTCGCCAAGACCTCGTCCAGCACTTCCCGTGCATCGATGCCCACTTCAAAAATGCCCTTGCCGACTTCTCTGGCGTGTCTTTCGGCGTCAGCCACCAACCCATTGATTTTTCCGGCTGCCGCGCCCTGAGAGAGCGCGAACACCGTGCCCTTGTTTGCGCCGACGGCGAGACCCTCAATTTTCTGGTTGATTTCGGCCGACTCTTTTTTGTACCGATCACCGTCATCCATTCCCAGGTAAATCTCGCCAAAACTCAGGATCATGCGCGCCAGTTGTCCGCCAATGGAGTACCTGTTATTGGCGTTTTGCAACACTTCGTGGATCAGCGAGCGGTTGGCCACCAGCGTGCCATAAGCTGTCTTGAGCACGCCGGCGTGGTCCTCCCGGATGGCTGCCCACACCGCGGCGCTGTCCATCCGGTCGATGGCGTCCGGGTCTTCAATCACGGTTTTCCAGCGGGCCAAAGCAGCCGCAACACCCTGCAGGTTCTGGATGCTAGCGAGTTCGGCGATCAAGCGACGCCCGCGTTTCAACTCCCACGGAACCTTGGCCAGCGGTTGGTGTGCCAGTTGGGCGGCGGCAAGCTTTTTCAGTTCACCCAACACGGCGATGGAAGGTGAAAAAAGGTACATGCCCCATTCAAGCTTGGTCGGCGCAACTTGCTGGTCAAACAGCCCGGCTGGTTCGCCCAACTGCACCCGAAAGACCTTGCCCTCGTACTCAAACGGGAAAAAACGCGCGACGCCGTTTTCTGGCACGCCCACGATCGGGCAGGTCTGCCCCGAAGACGAGCCGGTGCTGTTGCCGCCGGTCAGCCAGCGCTGGACCACCTCGTATTGCTCCGAAATACTGGCGTTGTAGGCCATGAAGATGACACCGCGATCCCCCTCGGGGGCGCCTACTGTTTCGTTCGTTGGCGGGAAATAAGACATGCCCCTGCGCATGATGCGCGGAATACGGGCGGCCCCCTGCCGCGCCTGGCGCGGGTGAGCGAGCCGGACATGCGCGTGCAGCGGGCATTGCTGGCCTTGCGGGTCGTCGGTGTAATTGAAGTTGTTGGCGGTGTCCTTTTTGTAGTCCACCAGCGGCGTGCCGTCCTGGTATCGGCCCATCAACTTGGCGTAGACAACTCGGCGGTGCCCGGCTTCGTCACCGCCCAATTCCAACTTCATTTTTGAAGCCGTTTCGTTCACCGCCTGAACCAAGAGCGCGGCAAACTGCCGGTATTTGCGCACCACCAGAAAACTTCCTTTGTCGAGCCACTTCAGGCGCGTTTTGACATCTTCAGGCAGCAATGGGTTGGCAGCGTCCAGCGCTTTGTCGGACGCATTGTCACAACCTTGCAAAAACTCGCCATAGTGGACGCGGTTTGACAACGCCGAGTCTGCCGATGTTTCCACATTGGGCTGCCCCATGCCGTCAACGTAACCAAAGTGTTCCTTTGCCGCCATATCGCCGTCGGCCACCGGGCGGCTGGCCATCGCCTGCGCCGCCAGGAGTTTGACGGCGGGGCAAGCCTTCAGAAATTCGTTGGCGAACACTTTCAAGGGGTGGGCGGCGTCGCTGAGCGCGATACCCTGCGCCACGCCCGGCGCCTTGCAGCGCAGTTGAACAATGGCATGCACGGCCTCCATTTCGATCGGCAGGGTGGCAGGAGTCGGCTCGGTGACGGGCAGCTGGTGCCCACCACCATCGGAACCGGCGGGCTTGTTCCAGCGCCTGGGATGGTTCATGCGCACGTCACCCAGCAGACCGCAGCGGGCGGCCATGCCTTCAACAAACTCTGCGGGGAACAATGCCACGGTGTCTTCAGGCATTCCCAGGGCGCGCAAGCCGTTTGGCGTGAAGGCGACGTTGCAGGTGGGCCGGTTTGCAGTGAAGTCGCCTTGCGCATTGCCCGGTGTGACGTTCAGACGCAGCCATTCCAGAAAATCGGGTGCCCCGCCTGCAGGCTGGATTTCCAGAAACAGAAGCACGCCGTGTGTCAGGTTTTGATAGCTGCGCAGGATGCCGCCCTGGATGGCGCTTAACAATGAGTCGGGCACGGTGTCGCCCAACTCACTGGCCGGTGGCGGGAGGTTTTTGCGCCGGTTCGGCTGTGCCATGTTGTCCGGGAAGAGCCAGGTCAGGTGCCGGTAAAACCGTTCCCGCTTGGCCTCCTCGATCTTGGCCAAAATGTCCGGCGAACCACCCGACCACAACTGCACAAACTCCAGCAGCAGGTCGATGGACGCAAGGCGCAGCACTTCACCGTCGGCTGTGCCCGGTCGATGCCATTCGGTCAAACGGTAAAGACCGCCGAGCGCCTGCAAGCTGTTGAAGAACACTTCATACAGCCGCTGCTCCAGTGTCTCGGGCAGCTTCACAAGCGGCGCGTCCGCAACCTGGCTGCCGGATTCGTCGACCAGGCCGGCCAAGCGCATCGCGGCTTGCTCGGCGGTCGGCAACACCGTTCTCAACTGGTTGAGTTCCGACAGGGCTCCGCGCTGGCCCATTCTTTCCAACCGGCGGTGATAGAGAACGTCGCGGGTTGTTGAATCCGGCGGTCCGTAAAAAAAACTGGTTTCCAGCTGTACCCGTCTCACCCAGGCCAGCCACTCTTCAAAGGTATGGTCAGTGGAGTTGACGTAGTCGACGGTGTTGCAAAAAATCAGATCGAGCAGTGTGCCCACCTTGTCCCATAAGACCCGGATGTAGGACTCCCAAGTGCCGTCAAACGTCACCACCAGCATCACTTTGTCTTCTGGCTCGACCACGGCGACCCGAACCGAGTGGATCACCCCGACGCGTTCGATCGCGTCCGACAACAGGCGCGCAGAGGTGTACTCATGTGCGGCAGCCCGCGAAATGTGAAGCAACTGAAGAACACGCCGCACGCGTGACTTGTAGGTCACCGTGTCCAGGGATTCGATGAAACCGGGCTTGATGGGCGCCAGCAGTGTCAGGTCCGAACTGCCACCCAGATGGGGGCCTTTGACGAGGATGTCGCGTTTCATGGGGTCTCCTGGTTGTACTCTTGTTGTTCCGCAGATTCGGCCATCAGCCGCTTGCGAAAATGCTATCCGACAAAAGTGCAGTTGTAACCAGAAGGTGAAGAAATTCAAAGAACTTCGTCATCCATATTGATGACGAATCGCCAAGGCGCGTTACGCCCGGCCCAATTCCTCACCAGCGCAGCGGCAACTTCTTCAAGAGCACGATGTGCAGATCGTGCTTGCGCACATAACCCCCGCTGGCCAGGTCCTTCATGATGCGGCTGACCATCTCCCGGCTGCAACCCACGCGGCTGGCGAGCTCCCCTTGGGTGAGGCGCTCTTCGACGCGCAAGGTGCCGTCGCCTTGCGGTTTGGCCAGCTCGTGGAGGCAGTTGGTGATGCGGCCATAGACCCCGATGAAGGCGAGATTTTTCGCATTCAAGGTGGTGGCGCGCAGGCGGCGGATCAACTTGGCCAGCAGCTCCATGGCGAATTCGGGGCGCATGGCGATGAAGGTTAACAGGCGCGCGCGGGTGACGACGGCGCAGGTGGTGTTCTCCACCGTGATGACAGACGATGAGCGCGCCCCGCCGTCAAGGGCCATTTCGCCAAAATATTCTCCTTCGCCAAACAGACCATAGGTGATCTGTTTGTCTTTGTCGTCCAGGCTGTAGGCCTTGACCTGGCCCGAGAGGATGATGAACACGGTGTCGCCGGCGTCACCCTCGGCTAAAACGATGGTGCCCTTGCGGTAACGCCGCACGTCGCCTTGCGCCGCCAGCTCGCGCAACAGCGCCGGGTGACGTGGATCGGTGCAAAAGGCTTGGGCGGCGAGATCCAGGGGCATAGGCGGCGTTGGTGGCGTGGGTGTAACTGCAGTATCAGGAGTGCAGTGTAGTGGGGCCGCTTTCACCGCCAGCTTTGCCGGGCGCCAGTTTTTGGCATTTGAGCGGCAAGTTTCCCGGCCTATAAGGTTCTAAGGGCTAAGGCCGTCGAATAATATAGGAAGTATGCTATTATAAATATAGCATAGAAGATGCGTTCAGGTTTTTCTGGCGCTCTCAACGTCGATGTCGATGCCGTTTTTCGACACCGACGAGCGCTGCCCGGTCACCCGCCCATGCGCGCCAGCATGGAGCGGGGAGCGTGGGTTGAGGCAGGCTCAGGCGAAGCTTGTTGGGCGGCTGGCGTGGGGCGCCAGCACGTCCAGAAAATCTGGCAGATGCAGCGCCAGCGGCGGCAGGACCGAGACCTTTTGCACCAGCTCGCGCACACTGTCGCTTGCCGTTTTCTGGCGGATCGAACGCAACTGCGTGCGCACGGTGGAGACCTGCACGCCGTGCTGGGTGGCGATCTGTTGCGGCCGCAAACCACGGCAAACCTGTGCCAGCACCTGGCCTTCGGCACCCGTCAAACCGCGCTCGCGGGCGAACAGCGTAACTGTGGTGGCGTCACACACTTGTTGTTTGGAGAACGCCAGCAGCGCATAACCTGGGGCCGACAGCGGCATCACGGCAACTGAGGAGTCGGCGCCATGGGCGCCTTCGCGCCCCTTGAATTTGAGCAAGCCGCGCTGGCCGACTTTGGTGGTTTGCAGTGTCAGGTGCAAGGGTTCAACGTCGGCCAGGCGACGCGGTCGCAATTGCCCGTCTTGCACAAACAGGCCGTTTTTTTGCGGGCTGTCCGCTTGCAATGCGGCGGCGGCCGGCGCATTCATGAACACCACTTGCCGGGTGTCAATGGCGATCACCGCCAGGCCGT
>JANNYX010000433.1:0-4278 GCA_031410295.1 Rhodoferax sp. | reverse complement strand
GACGAGGAAGCCCTGCTGGAAGACTTTGGCAATGTGCCGGCCGACTGGGTGCAAAACGCTTTGCGCGCCCTGCGGCCCATGGGCAAGGTGTCGGGCGCCATGAGCCTGCTCAACAACATGGACAAGTCCGAGGTGGTCACCAGCAACCTGCGCATGGGCAAGTGGGAACAGGACAACATCCCCTTCCCCGGCGGCGTGTTCCGCCAGATGGTCAACGGCTTTTTGCGCAAGAACCTGCTGGTCAAGGACCAGTGGGTGATGGGCGGCAAAACCGTCAGGTTGGCAGACATCCGTCTTCCGCTTTTACATTTGCTGGCGCAAGACGATCACATCACACCCTATGCTTCGTCCTGCGACCTGGTCAAACTGGCGGGCAGCAAAGACAAAACAGAAACCATCGTCAAAGGGGGCCATGTCGGTCTGGTGGCCGGGCGCGGCGCCGAAACCCGCATGTGGCCCGCGCTCAATGACTGGCTGTCGAAGCGCTCGACCTGAGAGGCTTTGTCGCGATGAATTTCAAATCATATGAATCAAATCGTCAATAGGCCGTCTAATAATAACGGTTTCTTGCTACTATTTTTATAGTAATCATGGTTTCTTTGGCAGCTGAATTTTGAACACTGACATGCGTTGCTGGACCTGCACCCAGGCATTGGCCACACGGCCATTGACCTGAACTTAGCACGCCATGGCATTTGTTGACAACGGCCAGGCGCGTATCCATTGGGACGCCCTTGGCAAGGGCCCACCCGTGCTCATGGTGATGGGCCTGGGCTGCAGCTCGGCCATGTGGTTCCGCCTGGCGCCAATGCTGGCGCGGGACTTCCGTGTCATCCTGATGGACAACCGCGGCACGGGCCAATCGACCGTGCCGCATGCCGTGGTGCACCGTGTACCCGCCATGGCCAGCGACATCGCCGCCGTGATGGACGCGGCCGGCGCGGCAAGCTGCCACCTGGCCGGCCTGTCGATGGGCGGCATGATCGCGCAGGAATTCGCCGTCTCACAGCCCAAACGTTTGCGCTCGCTGACACTCATGGCCACGAATTGCGGCAGTACCCACGCGGTCCAGGCGCGGCGCGAAGTCTGGCAACTTTTGTTCAATAAATCTCGAATGTCGGTCGAAGAAGCGCTGGCGTCCATGCGACCGCACACCTATGCCGCCGGCACGGACGCGCAAGTGATCGACGAAGACCACCTGGTGCGTACTGCCAACCACCCGAGCAAACGCGATTACGAAGCGCAGCTGTTCGGGTTGATTGGCTGGTCATCCTTTGGCCGGCTCTCGCGCATCCAATGCCCGACCCTGGTGATGCATGGGCTGGAAGACGCGCTGATCCCGCCACAAAACGGCCGCATCCTGCATGAGCACATCAAGGGTGCGCAACTCGTGGAACTGAAAAACGCCAGCCATTGGCTGCACAGCGACCAGCCCAAACGCTGCGCCCTGGAGATCAGGAGGTTCGTGCGCGATGTCGAAGACCGCCGCAGCGCCTGACACTGTGGGCCTGAATTTGGCGACGTCACCTCCAAATTTCGGTCAATTTGCAAAATGGATCGCGCGCTCAAAGCCCGCATCCAACTTCGGTATCCACCGACTGCCTCATGCGGCTTACATGCGGCTTTGACGCGGCTTTTACGAGAGAATCAAGCGGCGACGCGCTGTTCGGATTTGGGATCAAACAAATTGACTGCCGCAGGATCAACGCTGACCCAGGCGGTCTCGCCAACGCCAGGGGCCAGCTTGGGCGCAAAGCGCAATGTGACCGCCTTGCTGCCAATCCGGGCTAGCGCATAGGTGTCGGCTCCGGTCGGCTCCAGCAACTCAACCTCGATGGGTACCGCACCGGATGTATTGGCCTGAACGGGCACAAAATGCTCGGGCCGAATGCCCGCGATGACATCGCGATGCAGCGTTTGCCCAATTGCGGTTCCAGCGATGCGGATCGGCACCGACACCGCACAGCCTTCGAATCGCAGGCTCGTACCATCGGCATTGGCCTCAAGTTTCGCGGCCATGAAATTCATGGTCGGCGAGCCGATGAAGCCGGCCACGTACATATTGGCCGGGCGCTCGTAAATTTCGGCGGGCGTGCCAAATTGTTGGACCAGGCCATCCTTCATCACGGCGATGCGGTCGCCCAGCGTCATCGCTTCGACCTGGTCGTGCGTGACATAAACAATCGTGTTTTTGAGGCGCTGGTGCAAAGACTTGATCTCGGCGCGCATCTCCACCCGCAGCTTGGCGTCCAGGTTGGACAAGGGCTCGTCAAACAGAAAAATCGCCGGGTTGCGCGCCAAGGCGCGGCCCATGGCCACCCGCTGGCGCTGCCCGCCCGAGAGTTGCGCCGGGCGGCGGTCCAGCAAGGCGTCCATTTGCAGCATCTTGGCCACGCGGTCCACCGTGGCGGCGCGCTCCGGCGCAGGCACTTTTTTCATCTTCATCGCGAACTCAATGTTCTCGCGCACCGTCATGCTGGGGTAAAGGGCATAACTCTGAAACACCATGGCGATATCGCGGTCTTTGGGCGACACATCGTTGACCACCCGCTCGCCAATGCGGATTTGCCCTTCGCTGATGTCGTCCAGGCCAGCGATCATGCTCAGCAGGGTGGATTTGCCGCAACCGGAGGGCCCCACCAGGATCAGGAATTCGCCATCGGCGATCGACAGGTCGATGCCTTTGAGGACAGGCACGGCCCCGTAACGCTTGTGCACGTTTTCAATAGTCAGACTGGCCATGATTGATACCTTTCATTCAATTTCTAAATCATTTGTGAAGTAGGCGTGCCGACGAAGACAGTGCGCAAGCATCAGCTAGGAGGTACAAAGACCTGCACGAATGATTTGGACATTGAATTAACCTTTCACCGCGCCGGAGGTCAGACCCCGGACAAAATGTTTGCCTGCCAGGATGTAGACGATGGTGGTCGGCAAGGCGGCGATCAGCGCCCCCGCCATGTGCACGTTGTATTCGGCGCGTTCCTCCACCACATTGATCAGGTTGTTCAGGCCAACCGTGACAGTCTGGTTGTCAAATGGCGCCAGCACCAGGGCAAACAGGAAATCGTTCCAGATGTTGGTGAAGGACATGATCACCACCACCATCAAGATCGGCCGTGCGGCAGGCAAGGCGATGCTCCAGAAAATCCGCAACATACCCGCGCCGTCGATGCGCGCCGCCTTGATCAGCTCGCCTGGAAACCCGACAAAATAATTGCGGAAGAACAAGGCCGTGGGCAGGCTGTAGATCACGTACACCGTCACCAGTCCGGCCAGTGACGTGGACAGTCCCATGCGGTCAAAAATCACGGTCAGGGGAAACAGGAACAGGCCGATCGGGATGAAGCTGCCAAACATCAACACGAACAACACGCCTTCGCTGCCCTTGAAGCGCCACTTGGCCAGCACATAGCCGTTCAGGCAGCCCCACAAGGTGCCAATCGCCGTGGCGGGCACCACCGCGAGCAGGGAGTTGATGAAGTACTGCGAAAGGCCTTTGCATTCTGGTGCGCCGGTGCAGGCCTTGTTCCAGGTTTTGCTCCAGGCCTCGGTTGTCCATTGCCGGGGCAGGCCGAACACGTTGCCGGCGTAGATTTCATCCAGCGGCTTGAATGAATTCACCAACGCGAACCAGGCCGGCAGGCAAAAGAAGAACAGCGCCAGCGCCAGAAAGGCGTAGATCGCAACACGCCCGGCATTGAACTCAGTTTTCATGGCGTTGCCTCTTGAGTTCGAGCACGATGTAGGGCACGGCAATCGCCACGCAGGTCATCAGGATGATGGTGCCCGCCGCTGACCCCAAGCCCATCTGGTCACGCGTGAAAAAGCGGTCAAACATGAAATAGGCCGGCAACATGCTGGCGTTGCCCGGGCCGCCCTGGGTGAGCACCACCACCAGGTCATAAGTCTTGATCATCGCGGGCAGCAGAATCAGCAAGGCGCTGAAGACCGTCGGGCGCAGGGCCGGCAGGATAATGCTCCAGTACACCCTGGGCATGCTGGCGCCGTCGATGCGCGCGGCCTTGATGATCGAGTCGTCGATGCCGCGCAGGCCGGCGATGAACATGGCCATCACAAAGCCGGTGGAGTGCCAGACGGCGACCAGCGCGATGGCGTAGATCGCAAAGTCCGCGTTGACAATCCAGTCGAAGCTGGCGTTTTCGAACCCGTGTTTGCGCAGGAAGGCCTGGATGCCCACGTCGGGCGCCAGCATCCAGCGCCACAGGGTTCCCGCCACGATCCATGAGAGTGCCAGCGGGTAGAGGAACAAGGTGC
>JANNYX010000432.1:0-1748 GCA_031410295.1 Rhodoferax sp. | reverse complement strand
CCCGGCCTGCTGGCGCGTGAAGTGCTTGGTCATCGCAGTTACAAAAGTGACGACAAAGCCAAGCAGACGCCCGAGCGCCTGATCGCCCGCAAAGATTTGATCCATGCCCTTGAGAACAGCCAGACCCGGCTGAACCTGCGCCTGAAACTCACCCACGCCCAGCGCGACACCCTGGCGGACGACGCCCGCGGGGATGCGCTCGACGCGGTGCTGTGCCTGCTGCAAGCCGCCTGGGCAAAAAATCAGCACGATGCGGGTGCGCCACGGTATGGGTTGCCGCTGTCAATGGACCCGCTGGAGGGGTGGATTGTTACGGCCTGATGGATCGGCGGGCCGGCGGCACCCCAGCCAAACCTTGCGGGGTCAATGCGGCCCACACCGGCCAGGTTTGCCGGGTGCATGAAGATTTATGCCAATAGGCCGTCGCATTTATTGAATAGTATGCTATATAAAATATAGCATACTAAAAATGACGAACTTTGTGTGCGCCTGGCGGGCCAATCCCGGGCCGACCCGACCCGAGGCCAGGCTTATTTGGCGACCGTCACCTCTTCGAGTTTGGCGGCGATTTGTGCCACCGCCAGACTGGCCTGGCAGCCCGGCAACATTTGCAGCAACAGCTGGCGGCGCATGACCGCCTGGCGCACCGCCGGGTCGGCGGGGATGTCGCCCATGTGGATGATTTTCATGGCCTGGCCCGGCGCCTTGCCCGGCGCGTTCACCACAAAGCGGTTGAGGACCTGCTGCAATTGTGTCGTGATGGCGCGGCCGTCGCCAACACGGCTGGTCTGGTTCACCACCAGGCGCACCTCGCGGCGCCCCTGCTGCATCGCCAGCACCTTGATGGTGGCGTAGGCGTCTGTAAGGGATGTCGGCTCGGGGGTGGCGACCACCAGCACCTGGTTGGCCAATGAAATGGTGAACAGCACGACGTCGGAGATGCCGGCGCCGGTGTCCAGAAGCACCACGTCAAACTGCGTTGCTAGCGCCGTGACGATGCGCGCAAACTCGTTGCGCATGTCGGTGTTCAGGCGCGAATATTCGACCATGCCAGAGCCTGCAAGCAGGGCCCAGAAACCGCCTGGCGCCTGCGTGATGGCGTCTTCCAGCCGCGCTTTGCCGGTGAAGACGTCATGCAGGGTGACATTGGGGTGCAGGTTCAGCACCACGTCAAGGTTGGCCAGACCGAGATCGGCATCCAGCACCACCACGCGGCGACCGCGTTTGGCCAGCGCCGCGGCCAGGTTGGCCGAGAAAAACGTCTTGCCGACACCGCCTTTGCCGCTGGTGACGGCCAGCACCTTGCCTACGGCGCCAGCTTGGCCCGCAAGCGGAGCCGGCCCGCTATTGAGTGCCAGCGGCGCGGGCGCGGAGATGACGACTCCCGTCATCGCACATTCTCCCGGTTGTTGGCAGGACGGTCTTGCTGCCCACCACCGTGCGTGGGATCACTGGCAGGCGCCTCGATGGTGTTGGAAGCGTCACCTGTCAACTCGCCGTAAAAACTGCCGCCCCAGCGTGAGTCATTCTGGGAAAAGTCGACAAACAACTGGTTTTTCTCCTCCGGGCTGACTTCCACCAGCAAAGGCTGGTCAATACAAACGCGGTTGCGGCCGTTGGTTTTGGCGCGGTAAAGCTCTTTGTCAGACAACTCAATCCATGCGGCCGAGCGGCTGCCCGCGACATGCGGCGCGTAAGAGCCGCCTATGCTCATGGTGATGGTGATGGTGACGCCGGGCGAGACCGCG
>JANNYX010000431.1:0-2234 GCA_031410295.1 Rhodoferax sp. | reverse complement strand
CAATCGGGCCACCGCCCAGCACCACCAGGCGTTTGGGGATGTCGTCGAGTTTGACAAACGCGTCCCACAAGGTGTCGCTGGTGACGTAGCCGACCACATCAATGCCCGGCAGCGGTGGCACGAAGGGCTGCGCGCCGGCAGCGATGACGATGGAGCGCGTCGTCAACGTTTGCGTGCCGCCACCGTTGAGCGCAATCTCCACCGTCCACGGGTTCACGATCTTGGCGTAACCCTGCAACACCTCGACGCCCAGGCCGGTGTAGCGCTCGACACTGTCATGCGGCTCGATGGCGGCAATCACCGCGTGAATGCGTTGCATCACGGCCTTGAAGCTGAATTTGGCCTCGGTGTCACTCAAACCGTAGTGGGCGCCGTGTTTCATCTGGTGCGCCAATTTGGCGCTTTTGATCAAGGCCTTGCTGGGCACGCAGCCGTAGTTCAGGCAGTCACCGCCCATTTTGTGGGCCTCAACCAGCGTCACTTTGGCCTTCACAACGGCGGCTATGTAAGCCGATACCAGGCCACCGGCGCCCGCGCCAATCACCACCAGGTTGCGGTCAAACGATTTCGGTTTGACGTGGTTCCAGCGGGCATACACCTTGCGCGCCTTGACCGCATCAACGATCTTCTTGGCGATCAGCGGGAATATGCCCAACAGCACAAAGGAGCCAATCAAACCCGGCGACAGGATGCCCCTGAGAGAATCGATCTTCGCCAACTGCGTGCCGGCGTTCACATACACCGCCGTGCCGAGCAACATGCCGATCTGGCTGACCCAATAAAACGTCCAGGTTTTCATCTTGGTCAAACCCATCACCAGGTTGATGACGAAAAACGGCACCAGCGGCACCAGGCGCAGCGTGAAGAGATAAAAAGCGCCCTCCTTCTCGACCCCTTTGTTGATCTCGGCCAAGCGGTTGCCAAACTTGTTTTGCACCGTTTCGCCAAGGACGAAACGCGCCGCGAGAAAGGCCAGGGTGGCGCCGATGCTGGCTGCAAAAGACACAATGACGGTGCCAACCGCTAAGCCAAATATCGCGCCGCCCACCAATGTCATGATGGCCGCGCCCGGCAGCGACAGCGCCGTCACCGCCACATAAATGGCAAAGAACGCGGCGATCACCATGACGGGTCGATCTTGATACAAGGCGGAAAAATTGCCCTGTTGCTCCTTGATGAAGGCCAGGCTGAAAAACCGGCCCAGGTCAAAGACGAAAAAAAGGACAATCAGGGCGGCCAGGGCTATCAGAACCAGTGTTTTTTTGTTTTGCATGGTGGTTTGGCGGAGATCAATAGGAATGCCGCATTTTGCGTCAACGCGGGTCCCGCGCGAAACAGGGCGCGGCACAGTTCAGTCGCCCCAGCTTAGAATTTCTTTCAGCCGCTGCGAAACAAACAACCCGTCAACCAGCATACCCTGCACTTTGCCTTTGCCGCAGATGTTCAATTTCGCAGCCCGTGTTCTGGCGGCCAAACCACTTCGGGGCGCCCGCCTCAGATTAAGGAGTTCTAGACATGTCGGCCCTACTTGCTGAATCACCTGTGCAAACCCAATCACCCATGAAGTGGGCCGACAGCGCCGGCAGCCGCATCCCCTACGCGGCTTACACCGACGAGGCGGTTTACCGCGAAGAGCTGCAGCGTTTTTTCTACGCCGGCCACTGGTGTTATGTCGGGCTGGAGGCGGAAATCCCCAACCCGGGCGACTTCAAACGCAGCAAAATCGGCGAGCGCTCGGTCATCCTGATCCGCGACAAGGACAGTTCCATTAACGTGGTTGAAAACCGCTGCGCGCACCGGGGTGTGGCTTTTTGCCGCGAGCGCTCAGGCAACAAAACTGAGCTGGTGTGCCCCTACCACCAGTGGAATTACAACCTTAAAGGTGATCTGCAGGGCGTGCCGTTTCGCCGTGGCATCCGCCAGGATTCAGGTGACGGCATGCGGGTCGTGGGTGGCATGCCGGCCGATTTTGACTTAAAAAACCACGGCTTGACCAAACTGACAGTCGCCGCGCGCGGCGGCGCGGTGTTTGCCAGTTTTGACCATTCCGTGCCAAGCCTGGAAGACTATTTGGGTGCTGACATTTGCCGCTATTTCGACCGGGTTTTTGATGGCCGCAAATTAGTCCTGCTGGGTTATAACCGCCAACGCATTCCGGGCAACTGGAAGCTGATGCAGGAGAACATCAAGGACCCGTACCACCCGGGCCTTTTGCATGCCTGGTTTGTCACCTT
>JANNYX010000430.1:0-4713 GCA_031410295.1 Rhodoferax sp. | reverse complement strand
CGCTGGATCCGTCTGCGATTGCTCTCGTTCGGCGACGATACTGCGTCCATCAAGGCTTTTGGCCTGGATGTCGTCGCCGACTTGTGTGAACAACTGGTGGCCGGCGGTGCACCGGGGCTGCATTTTTATTGCATGAACCAGGCCGCGGCGACGCTGGAGCTCCACCGGCGATTGGGCCTGTGAGCGCGCCAGCGCGCCCACAACGCGTTCAACGGAGCATATTGAAAAGTACCGAAGAAAATCGGAAACAGGCCGACATATATAAACACTAGTTTGCTATATAAAAAGTAGCAAATCTGGGTGGCCTCCTCAGCCCTTGAGCGGCCCCATTGACGCGGCGGATCGGGTCGGAATGGCATTCGGCGCAGCGGCATCAATGAGAAGCCCGAAGGGCGGGGAACACCCGCGGAGCCACGGTGGCCAGATTTACCCCGCGGCAATGGGCCAAAAACTACGTCGGTGGATTTCACCGCTTTGGTGACCGGGTCAAGCGTTCTTGCGGTTCACCAGGTAAATCCCGGGCAAAATCAACAGCGCGCCCGCCAGGTGGTAAATCCTCAGCGCTTCACCCAGCACCAGCCAGGCGATCACGGCGGTGTAAATGGGTCCCAAGTACATCACCACGCTCACCCGCGCCGCACCCAGCTCGCGCTGCATGATGGAAAACGCGAGGTAAGCGCCGTAACCGGGGAAGAGCGCCGCGGCCAGTGACAGGCCGAATCCGGGCAATGTCAGCACCGGCAACGGGTTCACCAGGGCCTCATAAAACGTGAAGGGCGCCATCACCACTACCCCGGCCAGGGCGATGACGGCCAGGCGCGGGCTGGCGGCGAGCAGGCTGTGCCAGCGTTTGAGCAGGAGTGAATACACCGTCCAGGCCGTGGCAGCCGCAAAAATCCAGGCGTCACCCACGACGAACTGAACCGCGCCCAAATGCACCCATTGCCCTTTGAGCACCACGTGCAAAACCCCCGCCAGCGCCAGGAACACGCCCGCCAGCTGGACCCGGGTGACCCGCTCCTTCAACCAAAGCGCCGAAGCCGCCACCACCAGCACCGGTGAAATGCTGTAAATCAAGGCAATATTGACGGCCACCGTCGAGCGCCCGCCGATGTACACCCAGGCGCCGCAGACCCACATGCCCAAAGCGCCCAGCACCAGGTAATGTTGCCAGTCTTGCAGGATTTTCTGCCGCTGCGCCCAAATTTGCCGCCAATACCCGAGCCCAAACAGAAAACCCGCCATCAACCAGCGCAAAGATGCCAGCGCATGAGGTTCGATCACCCCCGGCGCGCTGCGGGCGACCAGGTAGTTGACGGTCCAGAACGCTGGGGTGATGAAGAGCAGCGCCAGAGCCAGCTGGTGTCGATGAGGCTGGCGAGGGGAAGGGGACATTGTGGGGTAATCGATACAAAGTTACGGATTCGCCATGAAAAAAGCCCGCCGAAGCGAGCTTTTTCAGGAACGTAAAGCGAACCGACAGTTCGACTTTACCCGGTTACAGAGCTTTGCGGCTCAGACCGACTTGCGACGACGGGCTGCCACCAAGCCGACCAGGCCCAAGCCCAAGAGCGCCAAGCTGCCTGGCTCAGGGATCGCATTGCCTTGGAAGTCGTTGGAGCCAAACAAGCCATAGGTGCGACCGTCATCCGAAACAAAGGTCGCCAAACCTGGCAGCCGCTGGAACGAAGACGTGAACTGGAAATCAGCAAAGCTTGGTGCGCCACCTGGATTGACCATGGCGATGGTGTTGGTGTCGAAATTGGCTTGTGCCAACCCCAACCCAGCACCCGTTCTGACGTCAAGGTAACCACGCCCATTGCCGGCAATTCCAACAGCCACTGGCGTGCCAGTTGAATGTAACGTGCCAGTGTTGCCAGTTAACAGGTCAAGGTGATTGCGGCCATCCAATGTCAGCCAAAGCGCACCATCACCAGCACTGTTGGCACTTAAAGAATTGAAGTCGGGTGTGTTATCAACGAAGACTTGGATGACGCCACCCGAAAACGTAAACTGACTGCCGGCCGGGGTACCAACGCTGGTCACCGTGTAACCTGTAAATTTGTAGGTCAGCTCACAGCCCGGGCAAAAGGTAGCAACGTTTGTTCCATTCAAGGAGTTAATTACGCCATAACCATTAAGTACGTTGCCCACGCTAGTTACGATGGTTTCAAACATCGAGTCGGTGGTGGTGAAGTCAAAAATACTGTCTGGATCAAACACAACGCCACCAAGATTGATGGGGGCTGCCACTGCAGCGGTACCAAACAACCCCAGCGTGGCCGTCATGGCCAGCGACAGCAAGGTCTTTTTCATAATAAAACTCCTAAAACGTTGAACAATTTTACTTAGGCCATGAGGCTTTGAGGGCCACGTTGATTCATAAGCAGAGTTCGTGCCATATTTTTTTCCAGTTGAAAATCAACAACTTAACGCGCACGTTTTTCTTTGAGCCGTCCAAGTGTAAGAAAAATCGACAGCAAACTCACCGACTTGATGGCACAGAACCACTAACTGCGGAGCGACCTTCAAAGTGAGCAACCCGACGCGCGCCACGCTTTTTTGCCACGGGAAATCACCCTAGGCACAATGCTACAGCATCGTTTTTCCCTTAGGAGCAATTTTTCATGGCCGAAGCCTCTGCGTCAATGCCTGTTTTTTCCTATGAAAAAGCATTTTCCCGCAACATCGGCTGGGTGACCGAAAAAGAACAAGCCCGACTGCGTCAGGCGCGTGTCGCCATTGCCGGCTTGGGCGGCGTAGGCGGCGCGCATGTGCTCACACTGGCGCGCCTGGGTTTGACGAAATTTCACATCTCTGACTTTGACGACTTTGACATCCACAACCTGAACCGCCAAGCCGGAGCCTTCATGCCGGTCATGGGCAAATCCAAGATGGCGTCGATCGCACAAATGGCGAAAGACATCAACCCGGAGATTGAGTTCAAGTTTTTCCCCAAAGGCGTGCAACCCGACAATGTCGACGAGTTTCTGGATGGCATCGACGTGTATGTGGATGGACTCGATTTTTTTGCGCTGTCGGCCCGGCGCATGGTGTTCAAGAAGTGCCGAGCCAAAGGTATTCCGGCACTGACGGCGGCGCCCTTGGGCATTGGTGTGGCGTTTCTGTATTTCGACCCCAAGGGCATGAGTTTTGAGAACTACTTCAAGGTCAAAGGGCATGAATCCAATGAGAAATATGCGCGATTTATTGCCGGTTTGTCGCCAGCCATGCTGAACCGCGACTATTTGGTCGCGCCTGAGGCGGTGAGTTTCAAGGACCGGCGCGGACCGTCGACCATCATGGCGTGTGAGTTGTGCGCTGGCGTGATGGGCGCTTCGGTGTTCAAGGTGCTGCTTGGTCGGGGCGACATCAGGGCGGTGCCATGGGCCATGCAGTTTGATGCCTACCACCAGAAATTGAAGTTCACCTGGCGGCCGTTTGGCAATTCCAACCCGCTTCAGTGGCTGATGTTGAAGTTCATCCGGCCGGTTTTGGGGATGAAGTAGCCGCGGATTTTTTACCCAATGCACATGGCAGAATCGCGCCATGAAAATATTACTGACTGGCGCCGCCGGTTTCATCGGCATGACCACGGCTTTGCGCCTGCTTGTGCGGGGTGACGAGGTGGTCGGCCTGGACAACCTGAACGACTATTACGCGGTTTCGCTCAAGGAAGACCGGCTTAAACGGCTTACACCCCACGCCAATTTCAAATTCGTCAAGCTGGATGTGGTGGATGGCGTGGGTGTCGCAGCACTTTTCGCAGCCGAAAAGTTTGATCGGGTGATCCACCTGGCCGCGCAGGCGGGTGTGCGCTATTCATTGCAAAACCCGCAGGCGTACATTGACAGCAACGTCGTCGGTTTTACCAACATTCTGGAAGGCTGCCGGCACACCAAAGTGCAGCATTTGGTGTACGCCTCGAGTTCAAGCGTTTACGGTGGCAACACCAAAATGCCGTTCTCCGAGCACGACAGTGTGGACCATCCGATTAGTTTGTACGCCGCCACCAAAAAAGCCAATGAGCTGATGGCGCATACCTACAGCCACCTTTTTGGGCTGCCGACCACTGGCTTGCGCTTTTTCACGGTGTACGGACCCTGGGGCCGGCCGGATATGGCGCTGTTCCTGTTCACGCGCGCAATTTTGGAGGGTCGACCGATTGATGTTTTCAATCACGGCAACATGCAGCGCGACTTCACCTTTGTGGATGACATTGTGGAGGGCGTCGTGCGCGTCGTCGATCGCGTTGCCGAGCCCAATGCGGCCTATGACGCCGGCTCGGCTGATCCGGCCACCAGCAACGCCCCGTTTCGTGTTTTCAATATTGGCAACAACAACCCCGTGCAGCTTCTGGAATTTATTGCCTGCATTGAAAACGCCTTGGGCCGAAAAGCAACTAAAAACCTCTTGCCGTTGCAGGACGGCGACGTTCCGGCCACCTATGCCAACACGGATGCCTTGAACGCTTGGGTGGGCTTTGTGCCAGGAACCCCGATTGAAACCGGCATTGGGCAATTTGTTGACTGGTACCGGGGCTACTACAAGGTGTAGCGGTGACTCCTGCCCGCCTCAGGGCAGGGCAACTATTTTTGCAAGGATTCGCCGCGCACCGGTTTCGCAAAGATCAAGCACGTGTTCGAAGCCGGCGGCGTTTCCGTAATACGGATCGGGCACCTCATAGGGGCTGTCACCGTCTGCGGGTGCAGC
>JANNYX010000429.1:0-2178 GCA_031410295.1 Rhodoferax sp. | reverse complement strand
CGCTGTTGCAGAGCCTGACGGCGGCCCGCCGCAAAACCAATCGTCCGCCGTGACCTCGGCCAAAGCGCCGTTGCCAGCCGATGCACAAGCCCTTAAATATTCAACGCAGGAGATCGAGTTTCAAATTGAAAGTTACCTGCGCTACCAGGGCGACAAGTTCGCCGAATATTTTGACGCCAACACCTATTTGCTGATCACGCGCGCGCTGGATTATTTCGACCCGGCGCGCGACCATGGCGGCGATTTGAGCCGGGCGCTGGCGACGGCGACGGCCAAGTTCCTCTTGGTGAGTTTCACCACCGACTGGCGTTTTTCACCCAAACGCAGCCGGGAATTGGTCAAGGCGCTGATGGACAACCACCGCGAGGTGAGTTATGCGGAAATCGACGCGCCCCATGGGCACGATGCGTTTTTGCTCGATGATCCACGCTATATGGCTGTGACACGCTCCTATTTTGAAAGCATCGACGCCGAAAACCGGGCGGGCGAAACGCAGCATCGACCGCAAATTGGCGCGGCGGCCACAGTGACTGGGCGGCCGATTGCGGTGGCCATCGATGCCGGCCCGAACGACGCCATCGCTGCGTTGGTGCCCCACGGCGCGCGCGTGCTTGACCTGGGTTGTGGCGACGGCGCGGTGCTGGCCCACCTGCAATTGACCCGCGCCTGCACCGGTTACGGCATCGAATTCGACGACGCCAATGTGTTGGCCTGCGTCAAGCGCGGCGTCAACGTCATTCAACTGAACCTCGAGGAAGGCCTGGCGATGTTTGCCGATGCCTCGTTTGACGTGGTGCTGCAAATCGACACCCTGCAAAATTTGCGCAACGCCGAAACCATGCTGCAGGAAACCGCGCGCGTCGGGCGCACTGGCATCGTCGCCTTCCCGAATTTTGGCCACTGGCCGAACCGGCTGGCGGTGTTGCTGGGGCGTATGCCGGTGACCAAACGCCTGCCCTACCAGTGGTTTGACACGCCCAACATCCGGGTTGGCACCTTTGCCGATTTCGAAGCGCTGGCCGCACGCAACCGGCTCAAGGTGTCCGACAGTTTTGGCCTGCAGGACGGGCGCTCGGTTCGAACGCTGCCCAACCTGATGGCGGGCACGGCGGTGTTCAAGTTCTCGCGCTGAATTTTCGTGCCAAGGCAGCGGCGCTAACGCCTTGGCGTTAAAGTTCAGACGCCAAAGTAATCCTTTGAAGACCCAACATGACACCCGAACAATTGCTGCAATATACCGACAAAGCCACGCTGTGGCCGGCCGAGGCGCAGGCCGCTTTGCCCAGCGAAATGGCGTCTGCCTACCAGTCTGCGCTGGCAGTACGCCGCCTGCGGCTGGCGCGCGGCGAGCTGCCGCGCGGCTACAAAATCGGTTTTACCAACCGCAATATCTGGCCGCTGTACCAGGTGTTTGGACCGATCTGGGGCACGGTGTACGACAGCAGCCTGACGTTTTGCCCAGGCGCCGCGACGCTGGACCTGTCGCGCTGTTGCCAGCCGCGCCTGGAACCCGAGGCGGTGTTTGGCCTGAAGGCGGCACCGCCGCCAGGCGCTTCGATTGAGGAACTTTTCCAATGCATCGACTGGGTGGCGCCCGCCTTTGAGCTGGTGCAGTCACACGCGCCGGACTGGAAATTCAGCGCAGCCATGACCGTCGCCGACGGTGGTTTGCATTCGCAGCTGCTGGTCGGGCGACCCACGGCGGTCGAGGCAGTCGCCAAGTCGGCGACCGATTTCAACGCCGTTTTTGAAACCTGTGTGGTGTCGCTGCAGAAGAATGGTCTAGGTGTGGAACAAGGTGTGGGCGCCAATGTACTGGGCGGGCCGCTCGTGGCGCTGCACCATTTCCTGAACGCGCTGCGTCAATGCCCGGGCGCGCCTGATCTGCTGGCCGGTGACGTGGTGACCACCGGCACCTGGACGGACGCCTGGCCGGTTCAGGCGGGCGACACTTGGCGCGCAGATTTCGCCGCGCCCTTGTCCGCACTGACTGTAACTTTCACTTAAGGACGAAGCCATGACGACTGCACTGCCGGCCTTGCCCAAGGTTCTGGCCTTTGACATCTTTGGCACCGTGGTGGACTGGCACGGCAGCATCAGCGGCGAAATCAATGCCCTCAAACTGGGCGTGGACGGCGCCGAATTTGCCCTGGCCTGGCGCGCCGGTTACCAGCCGGC
>JANNYX010000428.1:0-4925 GCA_031410295.1 Rhodoferax sp. | reverse complement strand
CGCAGCGCCTGGTGCGCACCTTGTGTGAACAGTGCAAGGAGCCCGACCCGACGGCGTCGCGTGAATCTCTGGCAGAGGTTGTGTCGCCTTGGAACATCTCCGGCGGATTCAAGCCCTACCGGCCGGTGGGCTGCGTCGATTGCCGAATGACCGGATTCCGGGGTCGCATGGGCTTGTATGAACTGCTGGTTGTGAGCGAAAACTTCAAAGCCAAACTGATGCACCAGGGCAACATTGCCGCCCTGAAGCAGCAGGCCGTTCAGGACGGCATGCGGCCCCTGCGTCTGGCAGGTGCATTGCAGGTGGCTGGAGGCCATACGGTGATTGGGGAAGTTATCTCATCTACACCACCGTTGGCCTGATTTTGGCCGGTTCCGCGAATAAATCATAGGTGTAATCCACATCGTTGAGCGCGGCGATTCCCGTGCAGAATGTAAAGGTTGAATTCATGTGTAGGAGACTGGTATGGGTATAAAGAGTCAAAAGGACTTTGCATCAGGGCTGATGTTCATGTTGGTTGGTGCCGCGTTCGCATTTGGTGCCACCAAGTACAACGTGGGATCCGGTGCGCGCATGGGGCCCGGATATTTTCCGCTGATGCTGGGTGTACTTCTGGCCCTTTTGGGAGCGGTCATCACGGTCTATTCCCTGCTGGAAAAGACCGTCGATGGCGACAAGATCGGTGCCACCGTCTGGCGCCCGTTGATCTATATCATTCTTTCCAATCTTGTTTTTGGCATTTTGTTGGGTGGCTTGCCCAGCATCAAGCTCCCGGCCATGGGTCTGATTGCTGCCATCTATGCCCTCACCATCATCTCCAGCAAGGCTGGAGACACCTTCAAATTGCGCGAGGTGCTTATTTTGGCCACGGTTCTGGCCATCGGCAGTTATCTGGCGTTCATCGTGCTGCTGAAACTGCAGTTTCCGGTGTGGCCAACGTTCATTACAGGTTAAGGAGCACCGTCAATGGAATTACTGAGTAACCTGTCCCTCGGTTTTGGCGTGGCATTTACGCCGATCAACCTTTTGTATGCGTTTATTGGCTGTTTGTTGGGTACGCTGATCGGGGTATTGCCTGGTATCGGACCGGTGGCGACCATCGCCATGCTGCTGCCCGCCACCTATGCGCTTCCCCCCGTTTCAGCGCTCATCATGCTGGCCGGCATCTACTACGGTGCGCAATACGGCGGCTCCACGACCGCCATTTTGGTCAACCTGCCCGGCGAATCATCCTCTGTGGTGACCTGCATCGACGGTTACCAGATGGCAAGGCAGGGGCGGGCGGGGCCTGCGCTGGCTGCTGCCGGCTTGGGGTCCTTCTTCGCGGGCTGTGTCGGCACGTTGATCCTGGCCGCATTTGCACCACCGCTGACCGAACTGGCTTTCAAGTTTGGCCCAGCTGAGTATTTCTCGCTGATGATCCTGGGCCTGATCGGCGCCGTAGTACTGGCTTCAGGCTCGCTCATCAAGGCCATCGCCATGATTTTGCTGGGTCTGTTGCTGGGTCTGGTGGGTACTGACGTGAACTCTGGCGTGGCCCGTTTCAGCTTTGACATCCCTGAGCTGACTGACGGCATCGGTTTCATTGTGATCGCCATGGGTGTCTTCGGCTACGGCGAAATCATCATGAACCTGAGCAAGCACGAAGACGACCGTGAGGTGTTTACCGCTGAAGTTAAGGGCTTGTGGCCGACCAAGCAGGACTTAAAGGACATGACACCTGCCGTACTCAGGGGCACTGCATTGGGCTCGATACTTGGAATCTTGCCTGGTGGCGGGGCACTTCTGGCTTCATTTGCGGCCTACACGGTCGAGAAAAAAATCCCGCTGAAAAAGGGCGAAATTCAATTCGGTAAAGGCAATATCCGCGGTGTGGCTGGTCCAGAGTCGGCTAACAATGCTGGTGCGCAGACGTCTTTCATTCCCCTGCTCACTCTCGGCATCCCGCCCAACGCCGTGATGGCTCTGATGGTGGGTGCCATGACCATCCACAACATCCAGCCCGGCCCACAGGTGATGACCAGCAACCCGCAATTGTTCTGGGGCTTGATTGCCTCCATGTGGATAGGCAACGCCATGCTGATCATCCTGAACCTGCCACTGATCGGCATGTGGATCAAATTGCTGACAGTTCCCTATCGATTCCTCTTTCCCGCAATCGTGCTTTTCTGCGCCATCGGCGTTTATTCCACCAACAACAACACCTTCGACATTTGGCTGGTTGGGCTTTTTGGCGTGATTGGTTACTACTTCATCAAGCTCGGTTGCGAGCCGGCCCCGTTGCTGCTGGGCTTCATATTGGGCCCGATGATGGAGGAAAACCTGCGCCGTGCGCTGTTGCTCAGCCGCGGCGACTGGAGTGTATTCGTGACCCGGCCGCTCTCGGCAGGCCTGTTGGCAGCGGCAGCCGTACTAGTGGCAATTGTGTTGCTTCCGTCCGTCAAAAACAAACGCGAAGAGGCGTTTGTCGAAGAATAATTTTCTGTCCGGTAGCAAGGCGGCACCCTCGGGTGCCGTTTTTTTTGGCGCTCGGCAACCACAAAGGCTGACAGAATGGACCTATGACGGCTTTCAAGATGTTTCCTCCAGTGGTTGCGGTGATCCTGCTTGTGTCTTGCGCGTTCATGTTTCCGCTGGCACAGGCTCAGGGGTACCCCCACAAAACCGTGCGCCTGGTGGTGCCCTTTCCGGCAGGCGGTGCCACGGACATTTTTGCGCGGGTCTTGTCGCAAAAAGTGGGTGAGAAACTGGGCCAGGCGCTGGTTGTCGAGAATCGGCCGGGTGCCGGCGGCACGATCGGCTCCGACCAGGTTGCCAAGGCTGCGCCAGACGGTTACACGCTGCTTCTGGCAACCTCCAGCACTCACGCCATTGGTCCCGCACTGAACCCCAAAATGCCGTATGACGCAGTGCGTGACTTCACAGCCATTTCTCACGTCGGCAACGCGCCCAGCATTCTCCTGGTGCCCAACTCATCACCTGCAAAAACCTTGAAGGAATGGGTCGAGCATTCCCGGCGCAACCCTGGCAAACTCAACTACGCCTCCAGCGGCAATGGCACCATCGTGCACCTGACGGCGGAGCTGTTCAAGGCGCAACTCGGGTTGTTTGTCGTGCACATCCCTTACCGCGGCACGGCGCTGGCGATTCCCGATTTGATCAGCGGCAAGGTGGACATGATCTTTGATTCATTGCCCACCGGCCTGCCGCATGCCCGCGAGGGCCGCCTGCGTGCGTTAGCGGTGACATCTGCCAAACGCACTGCCATGGCGCCGGATTTGCCAGCGGTGTCAGAGCTGCTCCCAGGTTTCGAATCCAACACCTGGTTTGGCCTGTATGGTCCCAAAGGCCTTGCGCCCGAAGTGCTCGGCAAAATTGAAACCGCTGTTAACCAGACGTTGCAGGACGCCGAGGTGAAAGACCGGCTGGCCAAGCTTGGCATTGAGCCCGTGGGCGGCAGCGCACAACAGTTCAGCCAGATGGTCGCGGCGGACGCTGCCAAGTGGCGCAAAATCATCGAAGAGCGCAAGATCACGCTGGAATAAAGCGCCTGCGAGCTGCCATTGCTGGCTCGCAGTCGTCGATCTATTCACCAAAACTCGAGCCCGGCCCCCTTAACCCCAAACGCCCGTGAATTTCAAGTTCCAGAACCCCTACCCAAGCGCGCGCATACCCATTTTTGCCCGCAACATCGTCTCCACGTCGCACCCGCTGGGCGCGCAGGCCGGGTTGGGCATGCTGTACAGGGGCGGCAACGCGGTCGACGCTGCCATTGCCGCCGCGGCCGTCATGGCGGTTTGTGAACCGGTGAGCAATGGGCTGGGCAGCGATGCCTTCGCCCTGGTGTGGGACGGCGTAAAGCTGCACGGCCTCAATGCCTCGGGCCGCTCACCACAGGCCTGGACGCCCGACTATTTCCAGCGCAAGTACGGCCCAGGCGCGCAAACCCCACCCAAACGCGGCATGGATTCGGTCACCGTGCCCGGCGCCGTCAGCAGTTGGGTGGCCCTGAGCGAGCGTTTCGGCAAACTGCCGTTTGCGGATCTGCTGGCCCCGGCCATCGACATCGCCGAGCGAGGTTACGGGGTGCCACCCGTCGTGCAAGGCAAATGGGCCGCGCCCGTGGAAGAGCTTAAAAATCAGCCTGGATTTGCGCAGGCGTTTCTGCCGCGCGGGCGTGCCCTGAACATCGGTGAATTGTTTCAGTTCAAAGCTGCAGGGCGCGCCTTGCGGGCCATCGCTGCATCCAAAGGTGAAGCGTTTTATCGCGGCGAAATCGCCCAAGCCCTGGAAAAATTCAGCAAGGATCACGGCGGCGCCATGACGGCACAGGACTTGGCGGCGCACCGCTGCGACTGGGTTGAACCCATCGCCAGAAATTACCGGGGCTACGAGCTGCATGAAATGCCACCCAACGGCCAGGGCATTGCCGCGTTGATTGCCCTGGGCATACTGGAGAAATTTGACATCGCCAGTCTCGCCGCCGACGGAGTCGATGCGCAACACCTGCAAATCGAAGCCATGAAACTGGCTTTTGCCGACACCCACCGTTATGTATCAGACCCCGCTTCAATGGGTGTCACCCCGGCTCAGATGCTCGACGACACTTACCTCGCGGCACGGGCGAAGCTCATCGACCCGCGCCGTGCGCAATCATTTGGCGCCGGCAACCCGGTCAAAGGCGGCACGATTTACCTCAGCGCGGCGGATGAATCCGGCATGATGGTCAGCTTTATTCAAAGCAACTACATGGGTTTTGGTTCCGGTTGTGTGGAGCCCAAATTCGGCATCAGCCTGCAAAACCGCGGCCACGGTTTCAGCCTCAAGGCCGACAGTCCGAACGTCGTCGCGGCCGGCAAGCGGCCCTTTCACACCATCATTCCGGCCTTCCTGACCAAAGACGGCAAGCCCGTGATGAGCTATGG
>JANNYX010000427.1:0-7384 GCA_031410295.1 Rhodoferax sp. | reverse complement strand
CTCGCTCTTGCTCGCCATGGGTCTCAACCTCAATCGCAACCCCAATACCAGCGGCCAGCATCATCACGCCCATGATGCTTTTGGCGTTGACGCGGCGCTCACCCCGTGAAAGCCAAACCTCACACGGAAAGCTGCCGGCCAACTTGGTGAGCTTGGCAGATGCGCGCGCATGCAGGCCAAGTTTGTTGCAGATGGTCACCGTGCTTTTGATCATGATGGGGCGCGGGCTCCCGCGAAGGTTTTAGACGCCGGTGCGATGGCAGACGGCAAAGGCGAAACCAGCTCGATGCCGTTGACACCGCCCTGAAGTGCGCGTTGCACCAGCGAATCCAGTGACTCGTTGCGATAGGTCATCGCCCGCATCAGCATCGGCAGGTTAACGCCGGCGATGAGTTGTGATGTCGCGCCATTGCTGAACTCCCGCGCCAATGAGTATGGCGTGGCGCCGACGATATCGGTCAACAGCAGCATATTGGGTCGGGCCAGGGCGGTGAAGGCACTGGCGATGGCTGCTCTGGACACCTCTTTCGGTGCATGGGCTTGCACATCCACTGCCGCAATCTGGGACGCATTCTCAGAGAACACATGCAGGACACCGGAACGCAAGGCGCTGGCCAAGGGTGCGTGGGCGATGATGAGAATGCCGTTATTCATGGACCGGTACGTTCTGGTGCGGTCCGATTATCACTTTTGACCGAGACGAAATGCACGTAGGAAGCCATGCAACACAGCAGAAACACGGCAAATGCCGCGCGAAAGGCATCCGGCTCGCTCCAGCCCAGCCCTTTGAAGCCATCGATCATCAGGCCGATGCCCCACTGCACGATGAAAATCCCGGTAAACAACACCAGGTTATAGGCCGATAAGGCGCGCCCGGCCAAGGCCTGCGGAAAAGCCATACCCACCGCCGGCTGCGACAGCGAGACAAAACTGCAGGCCATGCAGTACATGGCCAATACTGCCTCGGACCACGATCCGAGCGCACCACCCGCCGCTATCAACACCGCCATTACAGCAAAACTTGACGGCAACCCCCAACTGATCAATTGGTCCGCGTGGCGGCCTTTTCGGGCCAGCCAGGGGTTGACCAGACCCCAGGCCCAGAACGTGAGCAACATGCTGACGTTGATCCAGAAGAACCCGGTGGCGGCCTGGATCGGCGAGTAACCCGCCACGCGAGTCATCCACGGCACCACCCACAAAGTTTGCATGGCCAGCAGGCCGCCGTAACAAAAGAAGCCAATGGGCGCCATTTTGCGGAAATAGGGGTGGCGCCAGACCTCGGCATAACTCGGCTGGCCTGCGCTTGATCCAGCCAATGCGCTCTGAGGCAGGAGCGCAGCTGAGACCGGAGAATTGGGATGCGACTGCCGCCAACCCGGCGCCAGCCAACCTAGCAGCACGATGGCCAGTGTCACAAAACCTGCCAGCGCCAGAAACAGCGGTCGCCAGCCAAATACGGGCACCAGCCACTGCACCGGCAGCGTCGAAGCGACCATGCCCAGCGAGCCGCTCATCAGCATCCAGGAGTTGGCGCGCAACTGCGCTGCAGCATCGAACCAGGTGCGGTAACCCGTCAACGGCGCCATCAGGCAGGCGCTCACGCCGACGCCGCACAAAATGCGCGCGGCGAGCAAACCGCTGAAACCGCTGGCCATTGAGAATGCAATGCAACCCGCGACCGCAACTGTGAGGAAACACGTCAGAACTTTTTTCGGTCCGTGACGGTCCAGCAAGGCGCCCAGCGGCAACTGGGTTGCCGCGAATCCCAGAAAATAACCGCCGGCGAGCAGACCCAGATCGCGCGCGTTCAGTGAAAATTCCTGCGTCAAGACGGGCGAGAGCGTGGCCGTGATGGAGCGGATCAGTGCCGAAAAGAAATAGGCGAAGGCGAAGGCGGCGAACACCACGATGGCGCGATCCCGCTTCAATGTGGCAGACGACGCGGCTGCCGACGCGGCTGCCGATGCGGGCGCCGCCGGTGGTTGCCGCGATGTTGCCGGCGACGCTGGATTGACTTCGTCAGTAGCTGCCGTCATTGTAGTCTCAAGCCACCAAAAAACGGCTCGCTCATGTCATGGGTGACGGTGCTGGCGTAGATCGCTGCATGAAACAGTTGGCCATGGCGCGCGAACCACAGGCCATTAAATTGCACGGCGGGCCCACCGCCTCGTTTGCCAATGGCGTTAAGGAGCACCTGTTGGTCGGGCACGCCGGAGATTTTCAGGGACGATTCCTTGACGGATTGGGGCTCCAGGGCGACCGAGATATTGGCAAGCGCAGCCCGTCTCCAATGGTCCAGAGCGGCGCTCTCGTTCCCCGCGGCAACGCTGGCCTGGCCGACGATGAACGTCGCTTCGGCGGTGGTACAGCTGTTCAGGTTCATCGCCACCTCGTGGCCGCCCAAACGGACGGTGCGGCTGGAGGCCTCCGGTTTGCAGGGCATCAGCGCCAAAAGCGGGCTGTCGTGGTGCCGCACTTCGCGCCAGTTCAGGCTCGGGTTACAGGCCGCCAGCCACAGGGCGGCCAGCGTGGCCAGGCAAGAATACAGACGGGGCATGGTGGGATTATCCCTGCCCCCTTTGCCCTTCGCAGCCCGCTGTCTACGATTTTGTTTTACTTGATGGCGCCAAATACTTTTTTCAGGATGTTGCTGCCGGTGCCAATCGGATCCTGCCGGATTTTTTTCTCTTCCTCGCCAATCATCAGGTACAGGCCGTCGAGCGATTTGCCCGTGACGTATTGCTGGATGTTGGCATCTTCCTTCTTCATGAGGCCCATGCCCGCCGCCTTTCCCGCAACGTCGTTGTATTGCGCGGCAAGCCCGACTTTTTCAGTGGCTTTGGTCACCACCGGCAGAAATTTACCCTCCAGCGGGGTGCGGGTTTTGTCGGCAAAAAACGCCGTCACCGAGGTGTTGCCACCGCCCAGGATTTTCTTGGCGTCCTCGACACTCATGCTTTTGACGGCGTCCACCAGCAGGTCCTTGGCCTGCGGCACGGCGGCTTCGGCCGCACGGTTCATGGAGATGACCAGTTCGTCAATGCGCGCGCCCTGGCCCAGGGTGCGCAGCAAACCCGCGACTTGTTCCAGAAAACCCGGCAACGGAATGCGTACCAGCGCATTGCCGAGGAAACCATCGGCCCGGCCCAGCGACTCCACTGCCGCCGTGGCACCTTTTTGCAACGCGGCCTTGAGTCCGGCAGATGCCTCGGCATTGGTCAAATCCGACAAAGACAGGGCCTGGGCCTGCAAGTGCGCCAAGCCAATCAGGCTGGCCAGCGCGGGTATGGCATAAGAATTAAAATGTCGACGGTCCATGAATAAGCTCCCCCGAAGTGAAATGATGCTGTGAAAATGACGAAAAACCCGGCCCTGAAATCTGTACTGTTGCTGGCTGTCATCGGCGCCCTGTTTGCCATCGGTGTCGCAGCATATCTGAACACCGGCAACCCTGCCGCGCCGGCGTCAAAATTTGTTTTGCTGGATGGGTCGGCCAAGACCACGGCCAACCTTAAAGGCCGCGTGACCCTGGTGAATTTCTGGGCCACCAGTTGCACCACCTGCGTCGCTGAAATGCCCAAGGTCATTGCCACCTACGACAAATACCACGCCCAAGGTTTTGACACCATCGCGGTGGCCATGAGTTACGACCCACCGAGTTACGTGGTCAATTACGCCCAGACACGCAAGCTGCCCTTCGACGTGGCGATTGACAACACTGGCGCCATTGCCAAAGCCTGGGGCGACGTGAAACTGACGCCCACCACCTACGTGGTCAACAAGCGCGGAGAGATCGTGAAGCGTTACGTTGGCGAGCCCGATTTTGTCGAGCTGCACAGGCTGATTGAAAGCCTTTTGGTGCAAGTCTAAGCGGGGATTTGTGCGTGAAATAAGTGTTTCAATTTATTTTCAATGAATTGGATCGTAATGAGGCCGACAAATAATGGCAACATTATGCTACTATTAAGGTGGCATTATTGAATTATTTTAGTTCTAAATTTTACTTAAAATTGCATTTGAACGTGATTTTTAGATCGCTGCAAATAACTTCAAGCCACTCGAAAATCCCTCGACAAACAAAAAAAAGAGGCCCACCTGGGGCCTCTTTTTTATTGGGTAGCGCTGACCAGTGAATCAGCGCACAACGAGCGACCCACCGTCCACCGCAAGCTTTATTCCTTGCGGAAATTGTCGTGGCAGGCTTTGCAAGAACCACCCACGGCGCCCGCAGCGGCTTTGATGGCGTCAATGTTGCCGCCTTTGGCGACGGCTGCAAACTTGGTCATCTCGCCCTGCATTTTTTCCGAAGCCTCTTTGAACTTGGCGTTGTCGGTCCAGATTTCTGGCTTGGCGCGGGTGGTGGCGCCTTTGTCGGTGCCTTCGCCAAAAGCCGCCCAGGGGAGTTTTGACATGGTCTCGGCTATGGCCGCATTGTCAGCCGCCATCTTGGCGTCAAACGGAATGCGCCCATTGGCCATGGCTGCCACGCGCCCGAAGTGGGTTGACATCACTGTCAACGCCGACTGCCGGTATTTGATGGCGTCTTCCGGTTTCGCAAACTGGGCCGAGGCCGGTGCGCTCAGCGTGACAGCGGCAGCCAAAACGAAGGTAGCAAGGAATTTCATAGAGCTCCTGATTAGTTAATTTGAAGGTCGGGCTGTTGGCACAGGCCCGAATCGGCGCGTTTCCACGGAGGTGGAGTTTAGGAGGAATCGAAAAGTTCTGCTGTTGGCGACATTTGCGGGTTTATCCCAATGAAATGGCGATTTTGGTCGACGGGCTGACGACGACGGGCCAGAGGATCGGTCAGACGATCGATCAGACGATCGGTCATGGCCAGGCGACGCAGGAACCTACAGTTACTTCTTCTCGTCACGCGGTGGCAGGGTGCGCAGGTAGGCAATCACGGCCGCAATGTCGGCGTCGGTCAGTTTGCTGGTGGTATTGTTCACCACCTCGCTCATGGGTTCCACCACCACGTCGCCATTGGGCGCAATGCCGGTTTTCAAATACTCAGTAATATCCGCGTCACTCCATTTTTTAAGGCGGGTCGGCGTCAAGTTGGGGACTTTGCCTTCCGGAATCTTGGCGCCGGCGAACATCTCCTTTTTGTCGGGCCCACCGAGGAAATTGCGCGGCGTGTGGCATTCACTGCAATGGCCCAGCACCCCGACCAGGTAAGCACCCCGGGCCACCGGTGCGCTTGCTTGCGCGGGTGGCGCGACCGGACCCGGTGTGAAAAACATCAACTTCCACCCCGTCACGAGAATCCGCAGGTTGTAGGGAAAGCGCAGCTCATGCTCGCGATTCGCCTGTTTGGCCGGCGGCAAAGTCTTCAAATAGGCCCAGAGATCGTGGATGTCGGTGTCTGACATACCCGTGAAGGACGGGTAGGGGAACGCCGGGAAATAGTGTGATCCATCTCTGCGCTCGCCCAGGCGGATGGCGCGTTTGAAGTCGGCCTCGGACCAACTGCCGATGCCGGTCTCCTTGTCAGGCGTAATATTCGGGCCGTAGAAAGTGCCAAAGGGCGTTTCGAGCGCGCGACCTCCCGCGTAGGGGGTCGCGCCAGCCTTATTGACCGTATGGCAACCGACGCAGCCTGCAGCCTTTGAGAGGTATTGCCCGTTTACTGCATTTCCCTGGGCACTGGCAAGGGTGGCGCTTGCAATCAAAAGTGCGGGCAAAATCGACAAATGGACGCCACGCATGCAAATTCGATGAAGCAAACGGAGATTTTTCATGGGATCTCGGATGGGTTCTTGTTTGTCAAGCGGCGCGCCGCCACGGGTTGAGATTGTGTTGAGGGTCTTGAACTGCGATTTGGAGCTTGCAACGATGCTGAAGTTTCGCCCAGAAATGCTTTTGGTGCACCTGACATGACGCGGCACTTGATTTCGATTCCCCGCGGACCTGAAGATTTGGCGGGCCTTGAAGCCTTGCTGCGTGAGTATGCGCTCACGTTGAGCGTCAATCTCGGTTTTCAGAACTTTGACGACGAGCTTGAACAATTGCCAGGGGAATACGCCGAACCCCGCGGAGCCCTCGTCGCCGTCTGGGTTGACGGCCAGTTGGCGGGCTGTTGCGCTTTGCGTCCGCTGGATTCGGCCGACTACCCGATGGCCTGTGAGATCAAGCGGCTTTTCATCCGCCCGGCTTTCCGGGGCATCGGGCTTGGCCGGCAACTGGCCGAGTTGATGCTCGACACCGCCCGTGCCAAAGGTTACGCCAGTGTGTTGCTGGACACCTTGAGCGACATGGAAGCCGCACGGGCCCTGTACGAAGACCTTGGCTTTCTCGAGATTCCGCCCTACTACGACAACCCGATTGCCGGGGCCCATTACCTGATGGCCCGCATCGAATGAAAAAAACCGCCGGACCGGATCTTGCGGTCCCGGGTGCGGCGGCTGGGCCGGGAATGGCCGGAGGGTCAGGCCTTTGCTTGTGCCAGCATGGTGCCAGCGTCGCTCACCTCAAACTTGCCCGGCGCTTCGACATTGAGTGAAGCCACCTTGCCGTCTTTGACAAGCATTGAATAGCGGTTGCTGCGCAAGCCCATTCCGCGCGAACTCAAATCCAGCGTCAGGCCGGTGGCCTGGGTGTAGGCAGCGCTGCCGTCGCCCAGCATGCGAACCTTGCCGTCTGTGCCCAACGCACGCGCCCAGGCGCCCATGACGAAGGCGTCATTCACGCTGACACACCAGATTTCATCGACACCAGCAGTTTTGAGCTCGCTGAATTTCTCAACGTAACCGGGGACGTGTTTGGCCGAGCAGGTCGGTGTGAAAGCACCGGGCAGGGCAAACAGGGCGATGGTCTTGCCGGCGGTGGCTTTGGCCACGTCCACGGCGTTCGGGCCAATGCTGCAACCATTGCCTTCGACTTCGGAATACTCCATCAGTGTGCCTGCGGGAAGGCTGTCACCTACTTTGATCATTCAATGCTCCAGTAAAAATGGTTAAAACGATTGCCAGGGATTGGGCAGTGTAATTGTCAACGCCGTGCCTGAAGGCAGCGCGGGAAACAAACGAAAACGGCCCACATTGTGAGCCGTTTTTGAATGACATGCTGTCTTGGAACCGAATGGTTTTAAACGGCCATCGCCTTTTCCACAAGACGGGTCGCAACCCAATTCTTGGTTTTGGAAAGCGGGCGGCTTTCGGTGATTTCGATCATGTCGCCCATCTTGTACGCGCCTTTTTCGTCGTGGGCGTGGTACTTGCTGGACTTGCCGACAATCTTGCCGTAAAGCTCGTGTTTGACGCGGCGCTCGATCAAAACCGTGACGGTCTTGGCGCGTTTGTCGCTGACAACCTTGCCAATCAAGGTGCGCTTGAGTGATGTTTTTGCTTACGTCATAGGTGCTCCTTATTTGGCAGTG
>JANNYX010000426.1:0-14377 GCA_031410295.1 Rhodoferax sp. | reverse complement strand
CTCGATTCCTGCCATGCCCTGGCCAACCACGGTGTTGACCGCTACCGCCGCCCGGCCAAGCGTTCGCTGGCGCGCGAAGTGTCCGAACACGAGGAGCGGGAACGCCACGCCCAGCAGCAGGTCAATGAGCTGTGGCGCACCCTGCCACAGCGGGAAGAAAAAGGCAGTGGCCAACAGGCAGCCGAGCGATTTCCCAAAGAGCCGCAGGAGAACCTGCTTTATTTCATTGAAAAAAACGCGCCCCTGCTGGAACCCTGGCAACGCGAGATTGTGCGCATTGTGCGCAAGGTGGCTCAATATTTTTATCCTCAGCGCCAGACCCAGGTCATGAACGAAGGCTGGGCCACCTTCTGGCATCACAAGCTGCTCAATACCCTGTTTGACGATGGCCACCTGAGCAATGGCATGATGCTTGAATGGATGACCCTGCATACCAATGTCATCTTCCAGCCCCCTGCGGGCCACCCTGCCTACAGTGGCATCAACCCGTATGCGCTGGGCTTTGCCCTGTACACCGACATCAAGCGGATTTGCGACGCCCCGAACGATGAAGACCGCGCCTGGTTCCCGGATTGGGCCGGCGCACCGTGGCTGCCGACGCTGGACCACGCCATGCGCAATTTCAAGGACGAAAGTTTCATCAGCCAGTTCCTCAGCCCGCGCTTGATGCGGGAAATGCGCCTGTTCTCAATCCACGACGACGAAGCGCTGAGTGACCTGGAGGTAAGCGCCATCCACGACGACGCCGGCTACCAGAACCTGCGCCAGACCTTGTCACGCCAATATGACCTGGGCACGCGCGAGCCCTCGCTGCAGGTGTGGAACGTCAATTCGCGCGGCGATCGCAGCATGACCCTGCGCCACACCCAGTACCAAAACCGCCCACTGGCCGACAACGCGCAGGAAATGCTCAAACATGTGGCGCGCCTGTGGGGTTTGGGCGTGCATCTGGAAAGTGTGAACGCTGCGGGCGCCATTACACACAACTGGAGCGTGCCACCGCCGACGTGATATTTTCCGCACTTAAGGCAACGTACCGGTTTTTCGTCGTCCTCTATGGGGCGATGGCGTGCGGTGCGTAGGGCTCGGACAGCAATTGACCGATGACGACTCCCAAACGCAAATCCTCCACTTGCCCAAACTGGTGAAGGCGAACACGTCCCGCCCGGTCCAGCAGGATCAGCGTCGGTGTGCCGCGCATGGCATAGGCCTGCATCGTCACTGGAATGGCGCCGGCTGGCGAGGCACGGTCAACCCCGACCGGAAACGAAATGCGGTATTCGTGAAGAAACGCGGCCAGCGACACCGGCGTCATGGCCTCGTGATGTTCAAACACCGTGTGCAATCCTATGACGGCGACTTCAGCAGTGGAAAATGATTGGTGGATTGCGAGCGCTTGCGGCAGGCCGTGCGCAACGCAACCGGGGCAGAGCATCTGGAAGGCATGCAACACCACCAGGCGTCCTCGCAGGTCGGCAAGAGACACCGCGTTGGGCGTGTTGAACCACTCGGACACTTGCAGTTCAGGCGCGATTTCCGGTAAATTTGCCATCGATTGCTTTCTTATAAAGGGGACACCTTGCGCAACGCGTCATTGACGGTCAGGTGGTCTCGCCAAAATAATTCAGTAAACGCCGTCCTGGGCAACAACAGCCGCTCGATCAGCACAGCAAGGGGCATTTGATCGAGTTCAACCAGCAACACCATGCGCGGTTCGTTATCCGTGATGACTTCGTCGAGTTGGGCGATCCAGTCGAGTTGCAGCAGCGCGTGCAGCGCGGGCGCCAGCTCGGTCAAATCGATGTTCATTTTCTTGGCCAGTTGCGTTTTTGTGGCGCCACCAAGGCTACCAGGCCCCCGCGAACGGGCAAGCTGTTGCAGCACCTCCAGCGCCAGCTGAAAATGCCAGCCAAGTTCGGCTGGTTTGCGCAGCACGCCCCGCCCCAGCGTCGGCATCCAGGCGGCCAGCACCGCGCCGCTGAGCACGATCAACCAGACCAGGTAAATCCAGATCAACAGAATCGGCACCGTAGCAAAAGCCCCGTACACGACGGAATAGGTCGGCATCGCGCCCAAATAGAGTGTGAGGAGCCTTTTAGCCAACTCGATTCCCGCCGCCACAAACAGCCCGCCCGCCCAGGCGTGCGCCCATGCCACATGGGTATTGGGAACAAAACGAAACAGCGCCATCGCACCTGCCGCAATCAGCATGAATCCCAGCAAACCCAGCAGCCAGCGCACACTGCCAGGCGGACCCGCCACAAGCCCATGGCTCGAAGTGATCACGTAAGACGTCATCGTCAGGCTTGCTGCTAGCATCAATGGGGCCAGTGTGACGACGGCCCAGTAAATCAATACACGCTGGCGCAAAGGTCGGGCCTTGGGCACGCGCCAGATGCGGTTGAGTGTGCGGTCAATGGTGAGGATCAGCGCCAAAGCAGTAGCGATCAAAACGGCAACGCCCAAACCGCCGAGCATGCTCGCCTTGCCAGAGAACTGCGTCAAATACCCGAGGACCTGTCGGGAGATGTTGTCTGGCACCAGGCTTTCGACCAGCCACTTTTGCAGCCCGGTCTGCAGCGCGGAGAACATGGGAAACGCGGTCAAAACGGCCAAGGCAACCGTGACAAAAGGCACCAGCGCGATCGCTGTGGTGAAAGTCAGGCTGCTGGCGGTGAGCGCCAGCTGGTCGTTCTTGAATCGCGCATGCAGGGCGCGCAGGCTGCTCGCCCAGGGAAATTTCGACAGGTCCATGCCGGTATGATGCCACCCCAATGACCCCCGCTGTTCCAGGCCCTGATCCCGCCACTGCCACATTGCCAGCAAGATCTGTCCAATCCACGCGCTTGCTGGCGGTGTTTTGTCTGGTTGGCCTGGTTTTGCTCGGTCTGGGCTGGGAGCTGGCCTGGGCGCCAGTCAAACCCGGCGGCTCGCTGCTGGCGCTCAAAGTGGTGCCGCTGTGTTTCGCGCTGGCCGGCCTCTTGAAGAACCGCATGTACACCTACCGCTGGCTCAGCCTGATGATCTGGATTTATTTCACCGAAGGCGTGGTGCGCGCCTATGGCGACAAGCCGCCCGGCAACTGGCTGGCGATGGTCGAAGTGGCCCTGTGCCTGGGTCTGTTTGCGGCCTGCGTTCTGCATGTAAAACTTCGCTTCAAATATGCACATGAACCCCACGGATGAACTGGCAAAAGGATTGGCAGGGGAAGCGGCAGAGGGGTTGATCACCGCCTTGCGCCAGATCGTCGGCGACGCCCACGTACTGACGGAAAAACGCGATGGCGACCTAAGCCCGTGGACCACCGACTGGCGCCAGCGCAGCAGCGGCAGGGCCCTGGCCGTGGTGCGCCCAGGCTCAACGCAGGAAGTCGCCGCCGTGGTCAAACTCTGCGCGAAACTGCAGGCCAAGCTGGGCATCAGCCTGGTGCCGCAAGGCGGTAACACGGGCCTTGTAATCGGCTCGACTCCAGACGACTCAGGCCGCCAGATCGTGCTGAGTTTGAAACGTATGAACCAGGTGCTGGGCATCGACAAAGCCAACCTCACCATGACCATGCAGGCGGGTTGTGTCTTGCAGGATTTGCAGGAGGCGGCAGACACCGCGGGTTTGCTCTTCCCCCTGAGCCTGGCGGCACAGGGCAGCTGCACCATCGGCGGCAACCTGGGCACCAACGCCGGCGGCACACAGGTGGTGCGTTTTGGCAACACGCGCGATTTATGCCTCGGGCTCGAAGTGGTCAACGCGCAGGGCGACATCTGGGAGGGCCTCTCGGGCCTGCGCAAAGACAACACTGGTTACGACCTCACCGACCTGTTCATCGGCGCCGAGGGCACGCTGGGCATCATCACCGCGGCGACGATGAAGCTCTACCCCAGGGCCGCCGCACAACTCACCGCCTGGGCCGCCGTGCCCTCGCTGGAGGCCGCGGTGGCGCTCCTGGGCCTGTCGCATCAACACCTGGGCGCTGGCCTCACGGGGTTTGAAGTGATGGGCCAATTCGCGCTCTCACTGGTGGCGCGCCACATGCCGTTGCAGCGGGTCCCGCTCTTTGAACAAACCCCCTGGTGCGTGTTGCTGGAAAACTCTGACCATGAATCCGAAACCCATGCCCGCGCGCAGTTTGAACGCCTGCTGGAGGTGGCGATGGACCAAGGCTGCGTGACCAATGCCGTCATTGCGCAAACCCAAACCCAGGCCCAGGCCCTGTGGCACATCCGCGAGAGCATTCCGCTGGCACAGCCGATGGAGGGGCCGAACATCAAACACGACGTGTCAATTGCCGTTTCCAGAATCCCGGCGTTCGTGAAAACCACCGACGTCCTCCTGGCCCGGGCCTTCCCTGGCGTGCGTTTGGTCAACTTCGGCCACCTGGGTGATGGCAATTTGCACTACAACGTGCAAGCGCCCCAGGGTGTGGACCAGACCGCTTTCCTTCGCGAGCGCGAAGAAGACGTGAACGAGGTTGTCTTCGATTCGGTGCAGGCGTTCGGCGGCTCGATCTCGGCCGAACACGGCGTGGGCAGCATGAAGGTCGACAAACTGGTGAAACACAAATCGCCGGTGGCGCTATCGATGATGCGCGCCATCAAACTGGCGCTGGACCCGACGAATTTGATGAACCCTGGGCGTGTGGTTCGGCTACCGCAATAGGCCGTTACACCGCGGGAAACTGAACCCGCAGCAGTTGCGAAACTTCACTCGCGGTGTCGGCATCGGTGACCATTTTCAAGACCAGTTGGCCCTCTGACTTTATGGCGCTGATGCCCTCTACTTTGGGCGCACCGTGCAGGCGGTGAATCTGCCGCACGGCACCGTCGGCGTCGACGATGCCTACCGCCGATGCAAGGCACGGGCCATCCTGAATACTATTGCCGGTGTCCTCTGCCACAGCGCTGAAAGCCCACTGCCCGCTGGCCAGCCCGGCGCCGTCAGTGGGGCAGAAGGGCACGCCCTTGAAGCTGCCCAAGTCAAGCACCGTGATCGATACCACCGGCGGGCAGGTTTCTCGCCTGCCCATCAACCATGGCAAGACGCTCTTCCAATCAAAACGGATGACGGCACTGGGCGAATTGCCCTTGTTGCCGCGTTGCAGCAAACACAACCGGCCCTGGGCGAAAAAAGCGCCTTCAATATTGAGGTCATCAAAAGTCCGCCGCAAGCGGGCGTAGAGTGGCGCGAAATCAACGTAAGCCAGGCGGTGAATCAGGGCGCCCTTCGCATCCAGCGGCACCAGCACCGCCTGGCAACGTTTGGGGCTCGAACCCGATCCCAGCGCCATCAATGCGCCAAACGGGTAACCCGGCAGCGCCGGCAGTTGCACCAGGGTCTCGATATCGAGCTTGGTTTTTTTGCGCTTTTTTGCGTCATGTGGCAGCTTGCCGTCAAACAGGCGAATCAGCTGAACCGCAGCCCGGCCGGTATTGCCAAAACAGCCAAGGTGAAGCTCATCATCCGCCACCACATACAGGCGCCGCTGCACGCGCACCAGGCCGCTGGCCGCGCTCAAGTGCCCCTGGCCACGTGGGTGCAGTTGCGGGTCGACATTCAGGTCGCGTAAAAATTCCGGGATCAGCATCGCGTCATCTTGTCACAGACTTGACAAATGGCATAACCTGATTGGGCACAATAGCCCATGACCCAAACCACCTTGCAAATCGACGGCATCGATGTTTTTATCGAAGGCGCGGCTGGGCCAACCATCGTGATGGTCCACGGCTGGCCCGACACCCACCACCTGTGGGACGCCACGGTAGACGCCCTGTGCGATCGCTTTCGCTGCGTGCGTTTCGACTTGCCGGGTTACGACCTGGGCAAAGCGCCCCGGGCCACGTCGTACCGCGACATGACTGCGCTTTTCGCCCGCATCGTCGACGCCGTCAGTCCCGGCCAGCCTATCACCCTGATGGTTCACGACTGGGGCTGCGCCTTCGGGTATGAATATGCCATGCAGCACCCGACGCGGGTGGCGCGCCTGATTGGCGTGGACATCGGCGACCACAATGCCGGCGCCTATTTGCGCACCCTGTCCGTCAGCGCGAAGTTGAAGGCTTTCGCGTACCAATACTGGCTGGCCTGGGCTTGGCGCCTGGGCCCCCACAACTCGGCCATGGCGAACCGCATGACCCGCTTCATGGCGCGTTTCATGGGCAACCGAAACGCTCCCGAAACCATGTCCTGGCAAATGAATTACCCTTATGCCATGCGCTGGCTGGGCGTAGCGGGTGGTTTTGGCGGCATGGCAAAAATCAAACTGCACTGCCCCACACTTTTCATCTACGGCAAACGCAAACCCTTCATGTTCCATTCGGCGCGGTGGCTCGACAGCGTGGCCGCCACGCCGGGCGGCAAGTCTGTGGCGTTCGACAGTGGGCACTGGATGATGCTGCACCAGCCGGCGCTGTTCAACCAGTCAGTGCGGGAGTGGCTCGAAGCGGCTTGAGTGCGATAACCCTCGTGCAGGCTCACGCCCACGGGGATTCACTTTTGCAGACCCTTCGCAACCAGGCGGCGCGTAAGAATCGATCACTGCGCCCGACAACACAACTGTGACTTTTCAAAAACCCGTGAAGGTGCTCGCTTTAGCGATGGCAGTCGCGCTGCTTTCAACCCAGGCGGCCCACGCCATGGGCCTGCAAGTCGAACCAGCGGGCAACGCTTGCCCGGCGGTGCAGGCCACGCCAAACACGCCGCCACCCCAGGCAGCGCGCAGGCTGCAAGACAGCCAGGTGGCGCGCGGCGATCACAATATCGCCTGGGCCTGGTTGGGTTCACCGACGCAGCGTTATCCGCACAAGGGGCTGGGTTCCATCACCCATGCGGGCAGCCTGCACGCCCTGGTGCGCTTGGGCAAAGGCGCACATCCTGGACCGCTTGACGCTGGTTTGCGTGAAGTGACGCTGGCCTTGCCGCTGAACCGCGTGTTCGAAGACCGTGTGCCGCGCCTGGTGGACCTTGATGGCGACGGCAAAGATGAAGTTTTGTTGATCGAGTCTGATGCCCTCAAAGGCTCAGCGCTGGTGGTGTTTGGCGTTCGCAGCGGCAAAGCCGGTGCGATTGACCTCCATGAAATCGCCCGCAGCCCGCACACCGGTTCGACCTTTCGCTGGCTGAACCCGGCGGGCGTCGCTGACTTTGACGGCGATGGCCAACTCGACATTGCCAGCGTGATCACGCCCCACATCGGCGGCGTGCTCACGCTCTACCACTACCGCCCGCCGCTGCTCGTGCCATTCGCCACCACCATGGATGTCTCAAACCACAAAATGGGTGAACTAGAGCAGTCATTGGCCGCCGTCGTCACCCTGCCCGGTTTGCGCCCTGCCATCATCGTGCCCGACATGACCCTGAGCGCTCTGCACGCCTTTCGCTGGGAAGCGCCAGGTCAATGGAAAGAACTGGCCGATGTGAAGCCGCTGCCTGCGCGTATTGAACGCATCGAAGCCCTTGCTGGCAAAGGCCTGCCAGCAGGCGCTTGCGTCAAATTGACCGACGGCAACTGGGTCAGGGTCTCACTGACGCAATAAACGCAACCACCCCAGCGATCGGCCCGATGATCACGTTGGTGATCAGCCCTGGTGCCCGCCCGGGGTCCAGCCCTTGTCGCCCAGCACGCGGGAGGCGACGGCAATCGCTGGCGGCTCAAGCGGCGTCTGCAGGGTGTCATTCCAGCGGTTTAAAAATGCAAACATCGCCACCACGCCCAAAATTTCAACGATCTGGCCATCGCTCCAATGCTGTTGCAGCTGCTTGAATTGCGCGTCGGTGACGGCATTGGGCTGGCTGCTGGCCGCCATGGCGAAGTCCAGGGCGAGGCGTTCCTTCACGCTGTAATGCGCGCTGGTGTTGTAGCTCCAGATGTCGGCCATCTTGGCGTCGCTCACGCCCTTGTTGTGGGCGCCCAGCAGCGTGTGGGCCTGGCAATAGAGGCAGCCGCCAACCTGGCTTGCCACATGGCCAATCAGGCGGCGAAACCCGACATCGACCTCACCCGCCGGGTCCATCACCGCGGCGTTGAGTTCGGCAAAGGCCTTGACCAGTTTCGGTTTGCGCTGCATCGTCAAGACGCTGTTGGGGGTGAACCCCAAGGTCGTCAAAAAGTAGTCGAAGTGGCCTTTGAGTTCAGGCGTAGTTTCTTGTTTAAGTGGATTTAATCTATTCATAAATTTATTTAATGTACGTTTTTACATTATTATTTATAGCAATAAACCATTAATATATGACGGCCTATTACCGATTACTTTATATCGTTTATAATAGAAATATATTTTCAGGTCCCTTTAGGTTGGCGAGCGTCGGTTTTGGCGCGGGTTCACCCACCAAAAGTTCAGCCTTCGTGGTTCGCATGAAGCTGTGCGCTTCGTTGGGCGTGGCCTGCAACCACGCCTCGCAATCGTTGGCAGCAATGATTACCGGCATGCGTTTTTCGTCGCCCGGGCGGTGCAGGCGGCCACACAGGGCGTGGCCATCGGCATTCACCGTGAGCAGGGCGAAGCTGGTGATGATCTCGCCTGTCGTTGGGTCGCTCCAGCGCTCCCACAATGCGGCGCAGGCGAACGGGTCGCCATCGGCGCGGCTGATGCGCCAGCGCACCGCTTTGCCGCTTTCCCAATTCGGGTCGAAATACGATTCCATCGGCGCCAAGGCAAATTGGCATTGCCGCCAAGGCGTACGAAAGCTTGGTTTTTCCGCCGCCGTTTCATGGCGTGCGTTGTACGTGCCTTTGGCGACCTGCCGGGCGTGGGCGGCGTCGCGGCTCCAGCGCGGCACGAGGCCAAACCGGGCCATGTCGACGCGGGCTTCTGAGGTGTCATCCCGCACCACGATGGGCGCTTCGTAACCCGGAAAGACTTCAGTTGGCCACTGGTTTGCCGGCAGGTGCGTCACCCCGAGCCGCGCCGCCTTGAAACGGTCGCGCGCAGTCGGTGTGTAGTTGGTGCACATGATGATGCTACTACTTATATAGCTAACAATGCTTATTCTGTGACGGCCTCAACCGCTTTTTTCCCGTGAACCATGGCCGCCACCAGATTTTCGCGCTGCCGCCAGGAGGTGAACAGCACCCCCGCCACGTGGAGCATCAAAAGCGGAATCAACGCCTGGCCAAAGAGATTGTGCAGGCGGGCCAGCCACTCGTAGCCGAAGAAGCGGTCGGTGGTGTACAACCAGCCGGTCAACCCGGTGGCGATGGCGTCGGCCAACAAGGCCAGCACCATCCAGCCACCCAGCGGGTTGTGGCCGATGTGGCGCGCCTCGGTTTTTTTCACCACGTCCAAGGCATACGCCAGCGTAGCGGGGACCGAACGCACAAACTGTGAAAAGCGCCAATACCCGCTGCCGGCAAAACCCAGCAGAACCCGCGTCGACGCAGCGGCCAGCGCCGCATACCCGCTCCATTCATGCAGGCGACCGCCGCCTTCATGGCTTATGAAACTGGTGACCATCGAGATTGCCAGCAGCCAGTGCAGCAGTCGCAGCCAGGGGCTCCAGACAGTTTGCAGCGGCGCGTTTCCTGCCATGAGGAAGCTCTTCAGCGCATCCACCTGGCCGGCTGGATCAACGCGCCTTGGTCGGCACCAGCGCCAAGGTCACCGGGTGAAAATAATATTCGCCGCGTTCCCCTTTTTCATTCAGGGCATAGACCTCGTAACAGCCGCCATCTTCCTTGACGCGGCGCACGGTGTAACCTTTTTCCTTGAGCATCACCTCAAGTTTTTCAACCGGCTGCCAGCCGCTTTTGGGGCCGGAATCGCAAGTCGCCAGGCCGGTGGCCTGGGCGCCGGTGGCAAGCACGGCCAGCAAGCCCAGGGCCAGGGCCAGTGTCAGATCAACGCGTTTCATAAGTTACTTTCCTGATCAGGTTGCGAACGCTGCGATGGTAGCGCCACCGTGTAAACAGGCCGTGAAGCCCGTGTAAAAATCTGCCCGGTCAACAAGCTAGATCGGCCGGGTCAGGTACAGGCCCTCGCGCCCGACGATGGTAATGCGTGCTGGCATCATCACTGTGCAGTTGTCACACGGCGCGCGGATTTCTTCGGCGCCATCGGTGGCGATCAATTCACCTTTGGCAAAGACTTCAAATCCAACCAGCGGCCGCACATGGGCGAACTCGCTGGTTTTGATGACGTGGGTGTGCAGCAGTTCAAGGCGTATTGGCGTCACTTTGGGCGCGGCATTTGCCGCCGCTTCGGGCATCGGGTTGGGCACTGGGTCAAAGAGGCCGAAGTGGGCCAGAAAGTCCATCGTGACGGCGGTTGCAAGCTCGCTGCTGGCCCGCTTGAAATGCTGGCCGCATTCGACCACCATCGCCGCTCCCTTGCCATTCCCCGGCCCGCTTTCAATGCCATGCTGGCCATGCTGAATCAGCGGCGTGCCGGAATTCATGCCAGACGGCATCACCATGTGCACGGCCGGGCGGCCAATCGCCAGCGCCGCCTGTGCGTTGCGCTCAAAGCCAGGGTAGACCCAGAATGGCGCCACGTCCTGGCTGGTGGAATGGAGGTCAAGAATATGGTCCGCCGCCGCCACCACCGGGCGCATGAGGCGGGCACGGCGCAGCTCCGGGCTGTCTTCGTTGCCTTCGAGCCAATCGGCCGACCAGATGCGGTTGAAGTTGTGCACCAGTTGGCGGCTGTCAAACGGTTTGGCGGCGTCGAAACTTTCGTAAGCCTCCACGTTGGAGAAACTCACCGTGAGCGTGCCGGTTTTCGGGCGCACGCCGGCGTCCAGCAGGTGCGTGGCTGCCACCATGCCGCAAAACTCATTGCCATGGGTCAACGCGTTGATGAGCACGTGCGGCCCGGGCTTGCCGGAGGAGAAGCGGTGCACGTAGTCCACACCCGTGTTGCCCTGCTTGTAGGCAGACAGATCACGCGGGAGAACTTCGAGCGCGGGCAATTTTCTGGAAGGCTGAAGGCTGGCCTGAATGACAGCTGGCCTTTGTGTCGGCTGGCCGATTCGCCAGGTCAATGCTGCGGTGGGCCGCCCCGGCCAGCGATGTGGCGGAACATGATGCGGCCTTTGGAGAGGTCGTAAGGCGACATTTCCAGGGTGACATCGTCACCGGCAATAATGCGGATATGGTTCTTGCGCATCTTGCCGCCTGAATAGGCAATCAACATGTGGCCATTTTCCAAGGTGACGCGATAACGCGAGTCCGGCAGCACCTCCGAGACACGTCCACGCATTTCAATCAGTTCTTCCTTGGCCAAATCAATACTCCCGATCTTTTTCCAGAATTTGTTGCGGGATTTTCAGCATCCCCAGGCTTCAGCACTCTATCGCCAGCACACCGTTGCTGACCACTTGTGCAAACCGTCTATTGTACGTCGCGGGGCGAAATTGGGGGTTTTGGCGTCAAACGGGTCATTGCCTTGGTCCCGGCGGCCCTTTGGCGCGTTCAGCGCTTGCGTTTGGAGGTTGCTTTCAGCGCCTCTTTCTTTTGCGCCTCCAGCGTGGCCACTGCCATCCACGCCATGAACTGGTCGGGAGTTTCCAGTGTGATGCGGCCCAGGGCGCCGGTGCGAAGGTCATGAATCACAATTTCCGCTGCTTTTTGCAGGTCGACTTTGTTCCCCGCTTTCAAGGGCGCACGTTTGCGGCCAATGGCGCCCAACAAGTCTTCCTCCGGGACCGCAGCCAACGCGGTCATTTCAAGCAACGCGGCGTCTTTCGGTTGGTAACGCGCCATCAACAATGCCGCGTAGTGCGTTTTGAGGTAAACCAGCAGCTCCAGCGCCACGTCCAGGTCTTCATAGGCGTTGCGGCCGATGGCCCCGCTGGCGGCAAGGTTGTAGCCGCTTTGGGCAACGGCAATTTTTGGCCACAAAACACCCGGGGTGTCGAACAGGTAAAAGCCGTCCGCCAATGTAATGCGCTGAGTGATGCGGGTGACCCCGGCTTCGTCGCCGGTTTTGGTGGCGCGTTTACCACTTAAGGTGTTGATGAGGGTTGACTTGCCCACGTTGGGGATGCCACAGATCAGCACCCGCATTGGTTTGCTCATGCTGCCGCGTGTCGGCGCGAGTGTGTGGCAGCCGCGGGTGATGTAGGCCAGCGGCGCCTGCTCGCTGGCGTCCAGTCCCAACGCCTGCGTGCCGGGCATGGCGTTGTAATGCGCCAGCCAAAGGGCGGTGTGCGCCGGGTCGGCCAGGTCCTGCTAGTTCAGAATCTTGAGGGTTGGTTTTCCGATGGTGAGCGCCGCCAGCATCGGGTTGGCGCTGGAGCCCGGCAGACGCGCGTCCAGCAACTCAATGACCACATCGATTTCCCCGATGCGCTCGGTGATCGCCTTGCGCGTGAGGTGCATGTGCCCCGGAAACCACTGGATGGACACGCGCGGCGTCTCTCGCGTCAGGCGGGCATCGGCGCGTTCAATCGACCACGCAACAGTTCCGGCAACAGGTCGATTTCCATGCGAAAGGCGCTGGCCTGCGGATGGCCGCCACCGCCCATACTCTGGGCCAGCGGGATGCAGTCAAAGCCTTTTTGCGAGCGCAAACCGACCTTGATGGCACCAGTCTTGTGCACCGTCCAGATCAACGCGAAGCTGCCGCTTTTCTGGCTTAACACATTGCCAAGCAAACTGTGGAACACATTGGGTGCATTCACCATCAGGCCATGTACCCCGTTGAAGACGACCGGTTTGGCACTCTCGGCGATACCTTCTGCGAGTTTGTTGAATTTCTCGTCCATGGCTTGTCCGCGCGACACGTAAGCCACCAGCTGCTCCGGCGTAAAGTTGGCAATGTCAGCCCAACGCTTGAAGTCCTGCTGCTCCATGTCCAGCGCAGCGAGAAACGCGGCACTTTGCGGATGAACCCAGACCCACAAATCACGGTCTTCCACATAACGGATCAAATCCGGCAGCGGTCGTTCAGGCTGAAAATACTCCCAGGCCAGGCGCGCGCCCGACTTCTTCATGTCGAAATGCAATGCGCCGCAGCGGCAGGAAAATCCCGTCAACGAATCGGCCGCGCTTTGATGGTGGTCAAGCAACATGAGCCGTGCGGCGCGTTCGTCAATGGCACCCAGTATTTCCTTGGTAAAGGAAAAATCCAGAATATAAACCGCCCGGCCCGTCACGTCCGGCAGGTCGTTGATGGAATGGATGTCGCCGTGGTCAGCGCTGAAAAATTCGGCGCGACCCTGGTAAAAAAACCAGGCAGCCAAGGCGGCCGCGAAACCGTCCGGACAGCCGCCTCCGTGGTAAATCACCAAGGGCCTGGAATCGTCTTGTTGCGGCCCGTCAAGCAGGCTCAAAGGAAGAATACTCATAAGGGCTCGATCCTTGCGATCCTTGAAGCAGTCACGCCGGGTCAAACACACGCAACTCGACGCTCTTCACAAAATCCTTCACGGCAGAGCGGTAGGTTTTCATGTGCGGAGCAACGGCATGGGCCTTGAGTGCGTCGACGCTGGCCCACTGCTCAATCACGGTCACGCTATCGGCGCCAGTCTGGAATTGTGTGGGGAAACCGGTCTGGGCGTCGACGGCGGGGGCATAAGAAATACAGCCATCCTCGGCCAGGACCAACGCGACATTCTTTTTGAATTCGACCAGGAATGCAGCGCGGGTTCCGGGGTTTAAATCAATGGTGGCAATGACAAATATCATGGTTTTAATTTCAGTTTTGCGGGTTTTCCTGAGTGGCAGAGTTTAGCGGCGTGCCCGGTGCCTGGGCAACAATGGGGAAAAATAGCCCGCTTTGGTGGCGGCGACCCAATCTTCAGGCAAGCTTCATGAAACCAACTGCACCTTCCATTGCCACCGTCATGCCGATCGAACCTGGTTTGACCGAAGCCAATTGCACCCGGCGGCAAAGCCTGGGCGCCATCGCGGCAGGCATGGGTATTCTCACCCTGCCGTCGAGCAGTGTCGCGCAAAATTTTCCGTCTAAACCGATCCGCGTGTTCATTCCGGTGCCACCCGGCGGCACCATGGATGTCTTGACCCGCGCGGTCGCCGCCCATGTGAAAGATTCGCTCGGCACGGTGATCCTGGAACACAAATCCGGGGCCAACGGCAATATCGCCATGGAAGCCGCCAAAGCTGCCGAGCCTGATGGCCACACGCTGGTGCTGGGCACGGCCTCAATGCTGGCGATGAATCCACACACTTACAAAGAGGTCAAATTCGACCCGATCAAGGATTTCGAACCGATCGTGTTGGCGGCGCGCTTTGAGCTGGCACTGAACGTGCACCCTTCGGTACCCGCCAACAACCTCAAGGAGCTGATCGAGTGGATCAAGGCCAACCCGGCCAAGGCGTCCATTGCCTCCTACGGCGCGGGCACTCCGGCGCACTTTTTGGTGGAGATGCTCAACGAGGCCGCGGGCATCAAAGCCACCCATGTCCCCTACCGGGGTGCCACTGGCG
>JANNYX010000425.1:0-1526 GCA_031410295.1 Rhodoferax sp. | reverse complement strand
CGTTCGCCCACCTTGGCGTCGCCCTTGACCTCTTGGGCGAAGGCGGTAGAAGTGGCCAGGAGGGGGGTCACACAGGTGACCAGCAAGGCGAACAGGGAGGGCAGCAGTTTCATCATTTTGCGCGGACAATCGAGGGGAATTTGTTAGAAATCAACCCGCAGATTATATCGGGCCAGGATGGGCTTCAATTCGCTGCATCCGGTTCGGCATGAGCGAGCCGCGGCGCGATTTTTCTGCCACTTCACAAATTTCGTTTCCAACACCGTCACAAGGGTTTCGCAGCCACCATGAAATTTCAAGGCACTCAAAACTACATCGCCACCCAGGACCTGATGCTGTCGGTCAACGCGGCCATCACGCTCAAACGCCCGCTCTTGGTCAAGGGCGAACCGGGCACCGGCAAAACCATGCTGGCCGAGGAAGTGGCCGGCGCGCTGAAAATGCCGCTTTTGCAATGGCACATCAAGTCCACCACCAAGGCGCAGCAGGGCCTGTACGAATACGACGCAGTGAGCCGCCTGCGTGACTCGCAACTGGGTGACGAGAAGGTCAAGGACATCCACAACTACATCGTCAAAGGAGTGTTGTGGGAGGCGTTCACGGCTGACGCACAGGTAGCCCTGCTGATCGACGAGATCGACAAGGCTGACATCGAATTCCCCAACGACCTCTTGCGCGAAATCGACCGCATGGAGTTCTATTGTTACGAGACGCGCGAGCTGGTGCGCGCCAAACACCGCCCGCTGGTGTTCATCACCTCCAACAACGAGAAGGAACTGCCCGACGCCTTCCTGCGCCGCTGTTTCTTCCACTACATCAAGTTTCCGGATGCGGAAACGATGAAACTGATCATCGACGTGCATTTCCCCGGCTTGAAGAAAGAGCTGTTGACCGCGTCCATGAAAACCTTCTACGACGTGCGCAACCTGCCGGGACTGAAGAAAAAACCCTCCACCAGCGAGCTGCTGGACTGGCTCAAGCTGCTCGTCGCCGAAGACATTCCGCTTGAAGCCCTGCAAAGCAAGGACGACAAAGTGGCGGTGCCGCCGCTGGTCGGCGCGCTGCTCAAGAACGAGCAAGACACCACGCTGTTCGAAAAGCTGGTGTTCATGCAGCGCCACAACCGCTGAGGCGGCGATGAGCGAAGGGCGCCACCCGACCAACCAGTTGCTGCTGCTGGGCCTCGCGCAGGCGGCGCTGTTCGTGGTGGGTGCGTTGCTGGGGCGCTGGATCGGCACGGCGCTGGGCTTCGATGCCTTCGGCGCCGGCTATTCCAACAACGTGATGGTCGGCATCCTGCTGATCGCCGTCGGCGGTGGCGGCGGCGCCCAACTGGGGCGCGCCTGGTACCACCGCAAGTACGGCGATCCGAGGGGCTGAGCATGGGCTTCGTGGCGCCCGTCCATCTCACGGCCCGCGGCGTGGCCCTGGTGCCGCTGGCGCTCGAGCATGAGGAAGGCCTGCGCGCCGCCGCCGCCGACGGCGAACTCTGGAACATCCGCGTCACCTCGGTGCCGGCGCCCGAC
>JANNYX010000424.1:0-5503 GCA_031410295.1 Rhodoferax sp. | reverse complement strand
CATGATCTTCAACGCGTTTGGACCGCGCAATGATCTGTTCCTGAACGCGGCAAAACGCGTCAAGCCGGTGACGGCCTGGATCATGGACCACTGCCAGCGCGCGATGCTGCGCCCGGGTGGTTTTGGCGACCAGATCTACCAGGCCGCCGACGCGGGTGAAATCACACACGATGAAGCGCCGATGCTGGTGCGCTCGTTCCTGTCTGCGGGCGTTGACACCACCGTCAACGGCATCGGCAACGCACTGCTCTGCCTGGCCCAGCACCCGCAGCAATTCGACAAACTGCGCGCCAACCCCAGCCTCGCCCGCCAGGCTTTCGAAGAGACATTGCGTTATGAATCGGCCGTGCAAACCTTTTTCCGCACCACCTCGCGCGACGGGGAACTGGCCGGCATACTGATTCCCGAGGGCAGCAAGGTGTTGACCTTCCTAGCCGCTGCCAACCGCGACCAGCGCCAGTGGGTCGAGCCCGAGCGCTTCATCATCGAGCGCAAGAACATCGGCCACATGGCCTTTGGCACCGGCATCCACGGCTGCGTTGGGCAGATCGTGGCGCGACTGGAAGGGGAACTGATTCTGGCGGGGTTGGCCAAACGCTTCAAACGCATTGAACTGGCGGGCCGACCCACCCGCCGCTTGAACAACACGCTGCGCGCGTTGGCCAACTTGCCGTTGCACTTGACACCGGCTTGAACCCTGGAATTGGTTCCTGGAGGGATAAAAATAAAACCTTGTGAATAAATTGACCTAAGGCCGTCGAATTATATAGTTTTGTTGCTATATTTATTATAGCATCAATCAATATGAAATGCGGCGAGCCTACCGGTTTCATTTGAGCCGAGGTGTTTAATTTACCCAGGCCTCACTGCGTTGCCACAGTTCCGCGGCCAGGGCGGCGTCGCTAGCCGAGGCGCTGGGCGTCCTCACCTTGCACTGGTCGTAATACAGGCCGCTTTCATTGGCAACTGCAGGTGACGTGGCGCAGTGCAACGTCGTCAATGCGCCCTCTTCCACCGTAATCATCCAGCGTTTGATCAAGGGCCTGATCGGCCACGGCACCGAGCGCCAGACGTCGCTGGCGACCACGCCCGGATGCAGCGCGTAGGTGTGCACACCGGTGCCGGCGAGGCGGCGCGCCAGTTCGGCGCTGAAGAGCGCATTGGCCAACTTGGAGACGCCATATTCCGCAAACCCGGTCGCCGTGGCGGTTGGTTTTTGCAAGCTGACCCAATCGATGCTCTGGGCCCGGTAATGCGCGCGGCTGGAAACCGTAACGATGCGCGCCGGCGCAGCCTCTGCCGCCGCGGCCTTGATACGCTCCAGCAGCAATTTTGTGAATAGAAAATGCCCCATGTGGTTGGTGCCAAAAGCCAGCTCGAAGCCTGATTGAGTGAGGCCTTTGCCGCCCGCCAGGCCGGCGTTGTTGATGAGCAGGTGCAGCGGCAGATTGCGCTTCAAAAAGCCGTCGGCGCAGCGTCGCACCGAAGCAAAATCACCGAGGTCAAGCTGCAACAGCTCCAGCTTCGCAGCGGGATGGGTCTTGCGGATGGTTTCCATGGCCGCCTGCCCGCCAGCCGCCGAGCGGCAGGCGATGAACACTTGGGCACCCATGCCGCACAACTCACGCGTGGTCACGAGGCCAATGCCGGTGTTGGCGCCGGTGATCAAGGCGACGCGGCCCGCCAGGGAAACGGTTGATTCAGGCATGTTGTCCCTCCATGAGAAGGGCCCAAGCTTAGTCGATGCCGCGCGTGGCCGATTTCGATCGCTGCGCTTTCACGTCGGAGCGCTGGCTTTTGCCTTCCAGGCGTCGCAGCCGGGAGGCAAACGTCGGCTTCGTCGCGCGGCGCGGTTTGGGCGGCGCCGCCACGCTGTTGACCAGCTCGTGCAAGCGGGCGAAAGCGTCGAGCCGGTTGGCATCTTGCGTGCGGTGGCTTTGCGCCTTGAGCACCAGCACGCCTTCGGTGGTGATACGGCTGTCACGCAAGGCCAAGAGCCGCGACTTCAGATCGTCTGGAAGGCTCGATGCGGGAATGTCAAAACGCAGGTGAATCGCGCTCGAAACCTTGTTGACGTTTTGCCCGCCGGCTCCCTGCGCGCGGATGGCGCTCACCTCGACTTCGGATTCCTTGACTTCGATGGGAATTGCCATGCTATTATTTATATAGCAATAAAGTCAACAATCTTGGCGGCCTATAGGTGTTTTTATACACAACCGTGGGAAGACAACCCCCATAATACCCAATTTGGGCATGATGGTCTGCGCAAACGCATCTGGTTGGGCAGCGGCACGGCTAGGAGGCACAACGACCTACAGGGTTGTTTTAGAAGTGGAATGCCGCCGCAAACGCATCTGGTTGGGCAGCGGCACCGAGCGGCGCAACACGCCTTCACCGAGCCACATCGCCGACTTGCGCGCCCGTTGTGCCACGGTTTCCAGCGGCAGGCCCTGGTAGTCGTCGTTGAAGACCTCAAAACTGTAGTCGCCGCGGTAACCCATCTGGTGCAGTTTGAGGGTGAGCGCGGCCACAGCGTCGCTGTGCACACCTTCGCCCGGGAACACCCGGAAGGTGCGCGCGGTGCTGATGCGTTCCTCCACCGACTTGATTTCATTCCACATGAAATCGGCCAGTTGCACGAGGAAGATCTTGTCTGGGTCAACCAGTTCGAGGTCTTCCAGCGGCGTGTTGGTGGCCAGCATGTGAAAGGAGTCAAAGCCCAGGCCAAGGTTGGGCATGTCGGCTTCGGCGATAACTTCCCAGGCCTGCGGAAACTCGTTGATGGTGCGGCCCCAGGAGAGGCCCTCAAAAGCGATCTTGATGTTTTTGGTGATGGCCAGCATCGCCAGCTTGCGCAGGTCGCGCACGATGGCCGACCGGTCGCCGGTGGCGTGGGTCGACGTGGAAGAGCAGGCCAGCATGACGCCGCAGCCCAGCGCGTGGCACATCTCCAGCATCGATTTGGCGATATCCACTTTGTAGTCGTGCAGGTGGCCGCTGAGGCCCTCGAAGTCGCGCAAGACCTGGAAACCGGTGACGCGCAGGCCGCTGTCTTTGACCTCCTGCACCGCCGCGCGCCAGCCCTCAGGGTGGCCCACCAGATCGCGCGCCAGCAGCATCACCTGCGTGAAACCGGCGCCCTTGATGGCATCGAGCTTGGCCTTGAGCGGCCCGGCCATGGTGATGGTGTCCATGCCGAAGTCGTCGATGTTGCCTTCGAAGTGGCTCATGGTGGTTCAGCCCCGCGCCTTTGTGCGCTCGTCGTGCGCGCGTCGTGCACGAGTTCAAACATCACGCTGCCCATCACGGTGCGGGTCAAAGCGCCGCGCGTTTCGGCGTCTTTGCTTTTGGCCGCCAGGAAGTCAACGCCGCGTTTTTGCAGCTGCGCCACGGTCGAGGGCACGTCCGGCGTGCCCAGGCCCAGGCGCTGCAGGCATTCATCGTCTTCCACGTCCAAAACAGTTGGCTCGGGCTCGATGAGTTGCAGATAAAAACTCTGGCACGGGCTCTTCAAAATGCGGCCTTTGGGCAAGATGCCAAAACGCTCTTCGCTGGCCAGCGCGGTAAAACCAAACAGGGCGCTGTAGAACTCGGTCCAGTCGTCGGTGCGGTCGTTGCCGATGTATTGCACAACACCGAAAAAATGCAGGCCGGCCACGGCGGGCGGGCGCTGGTCGACAGTGGGAATCGGCGTGAAGTCGACGTCGTAGATCGAAAATTCCTGGTGCCGGTCGACAAAATAGATGCGGCTTGAGCCCACACCGTGCACCGCCGGAATATTCAGCTCCATCACCTCCACCTGCACCGGCACCGCCCAGGCGCCACGGTCCAGCGCGCGCCGGTAGGCGGCGCCGGCGTCACGCACACGCAGCGCGATCGCAGCGATCACCGGTTTTTCAGAGAGCTCGGAGCCGCCACCCTGGATATTGGAGTGCGCGTTGACGATGATGTTGATGTCGCCCTGGCGGTACAACAGGACCTCGCGCGAGCGGTGGCGCGCCACCGGCCTGAAACCCATGGTCTCCAGCACCTGGCCCAGCGCCTGCGGTTTGGAGGTGGCGTATTCGATGAACTCGATGCCATCGAGCCCCAGTGGATTGCGTCCCTCGTTGATTTCCTCGCGTGGCGGAGCAGCGGCGCCCAAGCTGACGGTGTTGACCATGGTGTCCTCCAGATTCAATGCGCCCGATTATGCGGGCGCAGCGGCTTCCTGCACGGCATCCGTGGCGCCGGGCAGATGGCCACCGCCCAGGAACAGGCGCTCGATGTTCGGGTCGGCGAGCAGTTCATCAGCCCGCTTGTGCAACACCAGGCGGCCAGACTCCAGCGCGATGGCTTCATCGGCCATCTTCAGGGCGCTCTTGACGTTCTGCTCCACCATCAAAATCGTGGCGCCTTCATTAGCGAGTTTGCGCAGCAGCTTGAATACATCCTGCACCACGATCGGTGAGAGCCCGATCGAAGGCTCGTCAATCAACAACACCTTGGGCCGCAGCAACAGGGCGCGGCCCACTTCCAGCTGTTTTTGTTCACCACCCGACAACGCGCTGGCCTGGCTGTTGATGCGCTGCTTGACGCGCGGAAAAAGCTCGAGCACCTCGGGAATGCGTTCCTTGGTGAGTTTTTGTCCAATCGTGATGCCTCCCAACTCCAGGTTTTCCATTACCGTGAGTTGCGCAAACAGGTTGCGCCCCTGCGGTACAAAAGCCACGCCTTTGGCCAGCAGGGTTTTCGGGTCGGCGCCGCCAATGTCTTCGCCATCCAGCAGCACCCGGCCCTGGCGCGGCGTGAGCAAACCAAAGAGAGTCTTGAGCACGGTCGATTTGCCGGCGCCATTGGGTCCCAGCAGCAGCGTGATCTTGCCGCGTTTGGCCTTGAGGCTCAGGTTGTTCAGGATCATGAACTCCTTGTAGCCCGCAACCACGTCGTCGAATTCGATGCAGATGTCGCCAGTAGCGCTGGAGTGGGAGGACGCTTCGCTGGTGGTCATGCCTACATTCATGTTCACGCTCCCAGGTAGGCGTCCAGCACCTGTTTGTTGGCACGAATTTCGGCCGGGGTGCCGACGGCCATCACCTGCCCCTCGACCATCACCATGATGCGGTGGCACAGGTCCATCACAAAATCCATGTTGTGCTCGATCACCACGAAAGAACTTTTCTTGCCGAATTTCGGATCGCGGTTCAGGTCTTTGAGCAAGGTGGAAATGCCGCCGACCAGGCTCGGATTCACGCCGGCGCAAGGTTCGTCCAGCAACACCAGATCGGGCTCACTCATGAAGGCCATGGCAATATCCACCAGTTTTTGCTGCCCGTAGCTCAGGGTGCCAGCTTTCAGATGCGCCACATGTTCAATGCGAAACTGTTTGATCAGCGCGTCGGCCTTGTCGCCCAGGCCAGAATCATTCAAAAACGTCCCGCTTGCCTTGCGTGGCGTTAATTTCGGCCAGTTTGGTGGCCACGTCAAGACGATGTGGATCCCGCATCAGCGCTTCGCGCAGAAT
>JANNYX010000423.1:0-2184 GCA_031410295.1 Rhodoferax sp. | reverse complement strand
CTTCCCTTTGGGCCTCCTCAAACTGGCGCTCCAAAAACGGGTTTTCATCGAGCATCTGTTCGACTTCTTGCCCCAGCTCCAGCGTGGAAAGCTGCAACAGCCGAATCGACTGCTGCAACTGGGGCGTGAGCGCCAAATGCTGCGAAACCCGCAGCGAAAGCGACGGCTTCATCGCCATACAGCCACCTCGGCGGGCAGCGACGACACGAACTGACGGAGCGTGGGGGCAAGGTTTCGCCGCCGGGCCGCCCCAAGGCGAAATGCGGCCCCCTCAGGGGGCAGGGAGTTACACGAAGTGAACGACCGGGGGGGCCACATCTTTACATTCGGAAGTGTTCGCCCAGGTACACGCGGCGCACGTCTGGGTTGTCCACGATCTCGGCCGGTGTGCCCTGGGCCAGCACATGGCCTTCATTGATGATGTAGGCGTGGTCGCAGATGCCGAGCGTTTCGCGCACGTTGTGGTCGGTGATCAGAACCCCAATGCCGCGGTTTTTCAGGAAGGCGATGATGCGCTGGATTTCGATCACGGCGATCGGGTCGATGCCGGCAAATGGTTCGTCCAGCAAAATAAAGCGGGGTTGTGTCGCCAGCGCGCGCGCGATTTCAACACGCCGGCGCTCGCCACCGGACAAAGACAGCGCGCCCGATTTGCGCAGGTGCTCGACGCGCAACTCCTGCAACAGGCCGGTGAGGCGCTCCTCGATCTCGGCGTCATCCAGCGGCTGCCCGGCTTTGGGGCCGTCTGAAAACCGCTGCAACTCCAGCACCGCCCGCACGTTTTCTTCCACATTCAATTTGCGAAAAATCGACGCTTCCTGCGGCAGGTAACCCAGACCCAGCCTTGCGCGACGGTGAATCGGCATGTGTTCAACCGATTTACCGTCTATTTTGATGTCGCCCGCGCTGGTGCGCACCAGACCGACGATCATGTAAAACGAGGTGGTTTTGCCAGCCCCGTTGGGTCCAAGCAATCCGACAATTTCACCTTTTTTTACGGTTAGCGAAACGTCTTTGACGACCTTACGGCTGCCGTAATATTTCTGCAGGTTGCTGGCCTCAAGGCGACTCTCAAAAGCTGGGCTGGCGGCGCTGTCAGCCGCAATGGCACCGTCCGCAGGCGTCACTTTTTCTCCGGGGCCAAGGCCGGCGAGGTACGCAGCGGAAGTGCGGATGGGGCCGGGACACTGGCCGCTGGCGCTAGCGGCAATGTGGTGTCTGGCTTGGGCGTCAGCATGGCGCGCACGCGGCCCGTGGAAGCGCCCGACGCTGCGGCGCTGCCCGGAGTGCCGCGGGCCACGCCGCCATCCACGGTGAACACGTCCACGGTGTTGTCGTAAACGATCACGCCACCGGAGATTTCGTCGTTCAGAACCGCGCCTTTGTAGCGCCGCAACTGCGCTCTCTTGACGAACTTGACGGTGTCGGCTTTGCCGTCGTACTCGATGACTTCACCCTCGCCTTCAATGTATTCGTCCACACCGTCGCGTTTTTGCCGGAAAAACGCCAATTTGCCGCTTTCGGCGAGCACCAGGCCAAATTGGTAACCCTCCGGGTCCTGGCGCACGTCAAGCTGGCCGCCACGAAGCTGGATGGTGCCTTTGGTCAGGACAACCCGGCCGGTAAAGACCGAAACCTGTTTGATATCGTCGTATTTGAGAGTGTCAGCCTCAATGTTCATGGGTTTGTTGCGGTCGGCTTTTTCGGCAAAAGCAAAGCCTGTGCCCGCCATCGCCGCCAGCATTACAAACGCCCGCAAAGGTGTGGGAAACAAATTGAAACTTACCAAGGCATGAATCTTGCTGTAAATGTCACGTGAAGGCATCAAAACATTGTAGCGGTGCCCATCGGCACTTTTGCGTCAGGTGCCGTTGTCGCTGTTGATGGCGGCAATCACGTCCCGCAACACGCGGTCAGCCTCTGCATTGTCGACCTGACAGCTGCCCGCTGCCGCATGGCCGCCACCGCCATAGGACAACATCAAGGCACCGATATGGGTACGCTGCGACCGGTCCAGGATGGATTTTCCGGTGGCCAGCACGGTGTTTTGTTTATGCGCGCCCCACATCACGTGGATGGAGATATTGACTTGTGGATGCAAGGCATAAACCATGAAACGGTTGGTGGCGTAAATCGTTTCTTCTTGGCGCAGGTCCAGCAGTGCCAGTTTGCCATGCACCGTGG
>JANNYX010000422.1:0-6639 GCA_031410295.1 Rhodoferax sp. | reverse complement strand
GCCATCGCTAGTGTCTGTTGTTTCATCGGCATGTAACGCTTTACCTTGTCCCGGCGTGGACCTAAATCATCAAATCCCTAAATCAGTTCAGGAAATTCTTCAACAGGGCATGGCCGTGTTCAGTAAGGATCGATTCCGGGTGAAACTGCACCCCTTCGATGCGCAGTGCCGGCGCAAAACCACGGTGGCGCACGCCCATGATTTCACCGTCATCGGTCCAGGCAGTTATTTCCAGCTCGGTCGGGCAGGAAGCCCGTTCAATCGCCAGGGAATGGTAGCGGTTGACGGTGAATTTTTCGGGCAGTCCGGCGAATACACCCGACTGGTTGGTCGAGATCACACTGGTTTTTCCATGCATCAATTGCTGCGCGCGAATGATCTTGCCGCCAAAGGCGGCGCCAATGCCTTGGTGTCCGAGGCACACGCCCAGGATCGGCAGTTTGCCCGCGAAAAATTTGATGGCCGCCACCGAAATACCGGCCTCATAGGGGGTGCAGGGCCCGGGCGACACGACCAGGCGGTCTGGCGCTCTGGCAGCGATGCCCTCCAGCGAGATTTCGTCATTGCGAAACACGTCCACCTGCGCCCCCAACTCACCGAAATATTGCACGATGTTGTAGGTGAAGCTGTCGTAGTTGTCGATCATCAAGACCTTCATATTGCCTCCACGCTTGTCAGGTCGTGAGCTGCGCTGCCCCGCACAGCAATCCTGCGCTTCGCTTGGCGTGGGGCTGATTTTTGGCTTCGCCGCTCGTCGAGAACTAAGGGCGGCCCGTCGAAAAATAGCGTGTCGTGCGCTTTCATTCGAGTCCCTCCTCAACCAATTCAGACGCCCGCAGCAGGGCCCGCGCCTTGGCCTCAGTCTCCTGCCATTCCAGCTCCGGCACCGAGTCCGCCACCACGCCTGCCGCTGCTTGCACATACAACGTGTCACCCTTGATGATGCCGGTGCGGATGGCAATGGCCACGTCCATGTCACCGGCAAAACTCAAATAGCCGCAGGCGCCTCCATAAATGCCGCGTTTGGTGATTTCAAGCTGGTCGATTAGCTCCATGGCGTGAACCTTGGGCGCGCCGGTCAGTGTGCCTGCGGGAAACGTGGCCTTGAGCACGTCCATATTGCCCAACTTCTGGCCTAGAGGGCCGTCAATCAATACGCCCTCGACATTGCTTACGATGTGCATCACGTGGCTGTACCGCTCCACCTGAAAAGCGTCCGTCACCTTGACGCTGCCGACTTTGGCAATGCGGCCGATGTCGTTGCGCGCCAAGTCGATCAACATCACGTGTTCGGCGCGCTCTTTCGGGTCATCGACAAGTTCCTGTTCGACCTGTTTGTCGATTTCTGCGGTGGCTCCCCGGGGTCGGGTGCCCGCCAGTGGCCGTATCGTTATCTTTTGATTCGGCCCGACACTTTCCTGACGCACCAGAATCTCTGGTGAGGCCCCCACCACATGGAAGTCGCCAAAATGGTAGTAATACATGTAGGGGCTGGGGTTGAGCGACCGCAGCGCCCGGTACAGGCTTAGGGGCGACCCGGTGTAACGTTTCCTGATGCGTTGCCCCACCTGCACCTGCATGAAGTCGCCTTCAGCGATCAGCGCCTTGGCGCGTTCGACTGCCTGGATGTACTTCGCCTTGGAAAAGTCACGCTGCGCGGGATACGCCTGGCTGGGTTTGACCACCGGCGCGCTGACTGAACGCCTGAGTTTTTCCTTCAATTCACGCAGTCTTTTTTTTGCGTTCGAATAGGCTTCGTTCTGCCTGGGGTCGGCGTAAACGATCAGATACAACTTGCCTGACAGGTTGTCAATCACCGCCAGTTCTTCACATTGCAGCAGCAGGATATCGGGGCAAGCCAGCGTATCTGGCGGGCAGGATTTTTCGAGTTTCTTCTCGATGTAACGCACCGCGTCGTAACCGAAATAGCCCGCCAGGCCACCACAAAACCGCGGTAGTCCTGGTCGCAGTGCAACTTTGAAACGCTGTTGGTACAGGGCGATGAAATCCAGCGGATTCATCTTTGAGGTCTCAATTACGACCCCATCGGTCACCACCTCGGTCAAGGCGGCATCGCCAAACCCGCTGGCGCGCACCAGCGTGCGGGCGGGCAGGCCAATAAAGCTATATCGCCCGAACCGCTCTCCACCGACAACCGACTCCAGCAGAAAGCTGTAAGCTCCGCCGGTCCGCCCGGCCACAACCTCGACCGCTGCGGCGCCTGGCGAAACTTGCGGGCCGGTGGGCGTGTCGACTTCTTCGGAAAACGCCAGCTTCAAATACAGTGAAAGCGGCGTTTCGAGATCGGCGAAAGCCTCCGCCATCAAGGGAATGCGGTTGAACCCTTGCGCGCTCAAGGATTTGAATTCAAGTTCGGAAATCATGGATAGAGCCTTTTCGCTCCCCTCGTGTTACTGAGGGTGTTCATTCAGTTCAATGCCCCTTGACCGAGGCGCCCAGCATGCTGGCGGCTTAAAACACCAGAATGCAAATCAACGGCAAACTGCGGTAGAGCGGCGCCAGAGCCAGGCTCCCCGGTGGCCCAAACCTGAGTTGATGTTGTGGTTGATGAACATGGTCCGAAGTGTAGCAAAGCCTGTCAGAATTCAAGAAAAACCAGTTGCATTTGCAAATGCCAGGAATATATTTGCGACTGCCTGGCGGTGCAATTAACACAGAAGAATCTCCATGAAATTTATTCGACCCTTCATTCTTGTGGCAGGACTCGCCTTTTTATCTTGTGCCGCCGTAGCGGCGACCCAGGAGTTCAGTGGCGTAAAAGTTGAAGATCAAGCGGAAGTCAACGGCACCAAGCTGGCGCTCAACGGTGCTGGCATACGTTACAAAGGTCCGTTCAAGGTTTATGTGGCAAGTCTTTACTCCGGCAAAAAAGCATCGAACCTGGACGAGTTGGTCAACCAGCCCGGCCCCAAACGCCTTCAAGTTACGATGCTGCGGGATATCGAGGCCAATGAGTTCGGCAAATTGTTGACGCGCGGCATGGAAGACAACACCAGCAAGGCGGAAATGTCCAAGCTGGTACCCGGACTCCTGAAAATGAGCCAGATTTTTTCGGAGCACAAAAAACTCTCGGCTGGAGACAGCTTCTCAATTGACTGGGTGCCCGGCGTCGGCAGTCTGGTGAACATCAAGGGCAAAGCACAGGCGGAACCCTTCAAGGAGCCCGAGTTCTACAAAGCGCTGATGGGCATTTGACTTGGGCCGGTGCCCGCAGACTTCAAACTCAAAGACGCCTTGATGGGGATCAAAGGCTGACAAAAATTAGCTTGACGCCAGCGCTTCAACGCACCGTCACTTCCACGCGGCGGTTGCGTGGCTCAGGGGTGTTGTCCGGCGTGGGAATCAGCAAATTTTTTTCGCCGTGTGATTCAACGGCAACATTGCGCCGGTCCAGACTTGCATTGGCCAGCAATCCCGCCACATAACGCGCCCTCTCCAGACCCAGGCGCAAATTGACTTGCGCATCACCCGCGGTATCGGTGTGGCCAATGATGGAGATGTCCGGCACCGGCCGGGCTACGATTTCCGACAGCACCTTTTTGACGTCTGCTTCAGATTCCGGCATCAGGCGTGCGCCGCCGGGAAGGAAATAAAGCATAAAACTGACGGGTTTGGGCGGCCTCGAATCCATGGCCGCGCCAAAGTCCCGGCTGATTTTGGCCCGATTGACTTCAAACATTTGTCCCGGTGGTCCGGCCAGGCGGGCGGCCTGACCGGCCGTGGCCAAGACCGATTCGCCCGCGCGGGTAGTGAGTTTGATTTGGCCGGTGCTGCCATCACTGTTGTTTAACAGCACGACGTAGGATGCTGAGGGCCCGGGCGTTGGCACCGGCGGAGCGCTCACACATCCGCCCAAAACAAAAGCGCAAAGGTGTACAAGCAGTTGCTTCAAGATTTCTCCTCCTCAACCAGGAGCAGAAACTCCGTGCCCCGCACGCCCACCACGCCGCCGGGAAATTTGATCGCCACCGCATCGGGTTTGAGTTTGGCGATGATTCCCGAAACATACTGCAAAGTGCCCTTGATCAGCGTTGCACTGAGCTTGAGTTCCCCGCTGCCAGGCGCATAAAGGTATTCATCGACGACGAATTCACTGTTGGGGCCAAAAGACAACAGTGTGTTGTCGCGCAAGGTCATCCCGATTCGCCCTTGTGGGCCGGTTTTGACCACAAAGCCGGCGTGCAAGGGCATTCCTGCCTGGGCTCTGATACTTTTGCCGTCGACGGTCACGCTGGCTTCAGCCGTCACCGACTTCACAAAACCAATGAGTCCGTCCTGTGCCAGCGCCGCCGTGCTTACCCCGGCAACAAGGGCCGACACCAGCATCGGCGCCAGCCCCGCAAATCGCGCTGAAACGCCAAGCCACGGTGCCTTTGCCAACATCTTCATACGAAGTTTCCTTTATCGTGCGAGTAGCCCATTGTGCGGCATTGCAAACCCGACCTAGCGGCCACGGCCCAATTCTGCGCGCATGGCAGCTAACACGGCCTTGTAATCCGGGCTGCCAAATATCGCGCTGCCGGCCACGAAAGTGTCGGCGCCCGCCTCGGCGACCTGGCGGATGTTCTCGGTTTTGATGCCGCCATCGACTTCCAGGCGGATATCTTTGCCCGAAGCTTCAATGCGTTTGCGCACTGCCTCGATCTTGCGCAACGCGTTTGGGATGAAACTTTGACCGCCAAAACCGGGGTTGACACTCATGATGAGAATCAAATCCAGATCGTCGATCACCCAGTCCAACACGTCCAGCGGCTCGGCAGGGTTGAAAGCCAGACCGGCTTTGCAGCCGGCCGCCCGGATGTTCTGGATGCTGCGGTGCACGTGGCCGCTGGCGTCAGGGTGGAAGCTGATGAAGTCGGCGCCGGCCTGCGCAAACGCGCTGGCCAGCGCGTCAACAGGTTGCACCATCAAATGCACGTCAATCGGCACTGCCACCCCCGCAGCCGTTTTGGCATGTGGCCGCAAGGCGCTGCAAATCATCGGGCCAAAAGTGAGGTTGGGGACGTAATGGTTGTCCATGACGTCAAAATGGATCCAGTCACAGCCGGCGCCGATCACGGCATGGACTTCTTCGCCCAGGCGGGCGAAATCGGCGGCAAGAATCGAGGGGGATATTCGGAAAGTCATGGGGTTATTTTCGCAGGTACGATGGTGGTATGGCCAAGTACCAATTTAAGGTCGAAGTGCAACCGCACTTCCTGATGGAACAGTCCGCCCCAGAACAGGGCATGTTTGTATTCGCCTATGCGATCAAAATCACCAACGTCGGCAGCGTGGCGGCGCAATTGATCTCGCGCACCTGGAATGTCAACGATTCCAGTGGCAACACCGAGAAGGTCCGCGGATTGGGCGTCGTGGGCCACCAACCCCTGCTCAAGTCCGGCGAAACGTTTGAATACACCAGTGGCACAAGACTGCGCACGCCGACCGGTACCATGCACGGCAGTTATTTCTGCGTCGCGGAAGACGGCGAAAAGTTCGATGTGGACATTCCCATGTTCGTTCTGGACGCGCTGAGCGCAGGCGGCGAGCGCACCCTGCATTGACTGGTTCACCACCATTGCCCGCCCGACCACTGCAAGAGCCGGCACAAGAGCCCGCACAAGAGCCAGCACGATTGCTGGCGACCCTTGATGAACAATCGGGTTTGATCGACCGGCACCTCTGGCTGGTGCGTTTGTTCGAATGGATTCGCGGTGATTGCACATCTGCCCAAGCGGCTGTGGCTCGCGTCGCCCAATTGCTGGATGGCGCGCAGGCTGACCCGCACGTCGCGGCGCGCGCAGGGCGCTGGTGGCAGACCCTCTTGACGACCATCGACGGCACGACCCTGCTGGCAGATTTTGGATTTGCCTCGCGCAGCGCATTTGTCAGTGAATTCGCTGAACGCCTGCGCTTGAAAATCCTGCCCGGCACACCCGAAACGGTCGACGCCTCGGAGCTATTCTCCCTGGCGCTGTCTGAAGCATTTGACGCCTCCTGGCTGGCCGCCCTGGACGAGCCGCTGCTGTCCCGGCTGGCATCGCTCCTCGGCGGTGAAGCGCCTGGCAACCGGGCGCACCCGCCCGGGCACGGACCCCACATCACCCTGTGGCAACACACCCTGCTGGAAGCCATTACGTTTTGCACAAGCCAGATTCGCGCCTCCGGGTTTTCGCCAGAATTGCGTTTGCGCATGAGCGCAGCGGCCAGCCAAGCCGAGCCCTTTCACGCTTTGGCCGCAGACTTTGACGCCGTGCGCGCAGCCTTCGAGACCGCCTCACGCCAACGCGCCGGGAACACGCTGCCGTATCTCCCCATGGATCTGGTGCTCGAAGCCGCGCTGCAACAATTCCGTGAACGCCTGGACCAATGCCGTCATGGCGCATCGACGGTCTACACCCACCTGGACGAACACGGCATCTCCGTCAACCTGGTGTTTCGTTTGCGCCAATTGCGTGCCCGCGTCCTGCGCATCCGGGCCCTGCTGGATTGTTTGCTGGGCAACAATCCGGCGGCCAGCACGGCGCGGCTTTTGTCGCAGTTGGTGATCGTGCGCCAGGAGCGTCGCAGCCTGCGCGCGCTGGTGGCGTCAAACTCCTCGCTCCTGGCCGCCAAGGTGGCCGAGCGCAGCTCCGA
>JANNYX010000421.1:0-2740 GCA_031410295.1 Rhodoferax sp. | reverse complement strand
CAATGAGCATTGCGGTGGCCCTTGAGAGCTCGGCGGGTCTGGTTATTTCACCAGGTTTCGGTTTTCGTTTGACTGCTGTTTTCACGTTAACTGCAGGGACCATGTTTTTGATGTGGTTGGGCGAACAAATTACCGAGCGTGGCTTGGGCAACGGCATTTCGATTCTGATTTTCGGCGGAATTGCCGCAGGCTTGCCAAGCGCATTGGGGGGTATGGGTGAACTGATTCGCACCGGCTCGATGAGCATCATCGTGGCCCTGTTTATTTCAGCACTGGTTGTCTTGGTGATCTATTTCGTGGTGTTCATCGAGCGTGGGCAGCGCAAGATTTTGGTGAACTATGCGCGACGACAGGTGGGCAACAAAGTTTATGGTGGCCAATCGTCACATCTTCCATTGAAGTTGAACATGGCCGGGGTGATTCCCCCGATTTTTGCGTCGTCCATCATTTTGTTGCCGGCCACCGTGGTTGGCTGGTTCAGTACAGGCGAGTCCATGCGTTGGTTAAAGGACATTGCGGCTTCGCTGACACCGGGTCAGCCGATTTACATCATGTTTTACGTGGCCGCAATTGTGTTTTTCTGCTTCTTTTACACGGCACTTGTTTTCAACAGCCGCGAGACCGCAGACAACTTGAAAAAGAGTGGCGCGTTCGTTCCGGGCATTCGCCCTGGTGACCAGACCGCCAAATACATCGACAAAATCTTGCTCAGGTTGACCTTTGCTGGTGCCATCTACATCACGCTGGTGTGTTTGCTGCCCGAGTTCTTGATTTTGAAGTACAACGTGCCGTTTTATTTTGGCGGCACATCTTTGCTGATCATTGTTGTGGTGACCATGGACTTTATGTCGCAGGTTCAAAACTACATGATGTCGCAGCAATACGAATCGCTATTGAAGAAGGCGAATTTCAAGGCGTCTTGAAATTCTTGAACACAAGTTTTAGGAGATAGAAATGAAAGTTTCGGCTTCGGTAAAAAAAATTTGCCGCAACTGCAAAATTATCCGGCGCAAGGGCGTTGTTCGCGTGATCTGCACCGATCCGCGTCACAAACAGCGTCAAGGTTAAAGCACGAGTTTTAGAGGACAAACATGGCACGTATCGCTGGCATCAACATTCCGCCGAATCAGCATTCTGAAATCGGTTTGACGGCAATTTTTGGAATTGGCCGCTCCCGCGCCCGCAAGATTTGCGAGGCTTGCGAAATCGCTTATACGAAGAAGGTCAAAGACCTGACAGATGGCGACCTGGAAAAAATCCGCGAGCAAATTGGCAAGATCACCATTGAGGGTGACTTGCGCCGCGAGACGACCATGAACATCAAGCGTTTGATGGACATTGGCTGCTATCGCGGCTTCCGTCATCGTCGCGGTCTTCCGATGCGGGGCCAGCGTACCCGCACCAACGCTCGAACCCGAAAAGGCCCACGCAAGGCGGCGGCCGCTCTGAAAAAATAGAAGGATCTGAAGGATCATTATGGCCAAAGCACCAGTCAATACTGCCGCACAGCGTGTGCGAAAAAAAGTTCGCAAGAATGTTGCGGATGGAATCGCGCACGTGCATGCATCGTTCAACAACACAATCATCACCATTACCGACCGTCAGGGAAACGCCTTGTCCTGGGCATCTTCGGGTGGCCAGGGTTTCAAGGGTTCACGCAAGTCAACTCCCTTCGCCGCCCAGGTGGCGTCTGAAGTAGCTGGCCGCGCAGCGGTTGAGCAGGGCATCAAGAACCTTGACGTTGAAATCAAGGGTCCTGGGCCTGGTCGTGAGTCGTCAGTTCGAGCTTTGGCCGCGCTTGGCATCCGCATCAACATGATTGCCGACGTCACTCCAGTTCCACACAATGGCTGCCGTCCACAGAAACGCAGAAGAATCTGATTGCATTGCAGTCAGATGCAGTTATTTTTTTCCTATCTTCAACAAGCCCACCGCCACCAATTAAGGTTGATGGCTCCCGCAAGTAATTGCGGAAGATGACATAAAGGAAGTTCAAGTGGCACGTTACCTCGGCCCTAAGGCCAAACTCTCACGCCGGGAAGGCACGGACCTGTTTCTCAAGAGCGCCCGCCGCTCCATCGGCGATAAGGCCAAGTTTGAATCCAAGCCCGGTCAACATGGCCGCACTTCTGGAGCTCGAACGTCTGATTTTGGCTTGCAATTGCGCGAAAAGCAGAAAGTCAAACGCATGTATGGCGTTTTGGAACGCCAGTTCCGCCGGTACTTTGCCGAGGCCGACCGTCGCAAAGGCAATACCGGTGCAAACCTCTTGTTCCTGCTGGAATCTCGCCTGGACAATGTGGTTTACCGCATGGGGTTTGGCTCTACACGTGCGGAGGCACGCCAGTTGGTGTCGCACAAAGCGCTGACGGTGAACGGGCAGGCTGTGAACATCCCTTCCTACATAGTCAAAACAGGTGATGTCGTCGCAGTGCGGGACAAATCAAAGAAGCAAAACCGGGTAGTTGAGGCCCTTCAGTTGGCACAACAGGTCGGTATTCCGGCCTGGGTTGAAGTCAACGCCGACAAGACCGAAGGCGTCTTCAAGAAAGTGCCTGACCGCGACCAGTTTGGAGCCGACATCAACGAGTCATTGATCGTCGAACTTTACTCGCGCTAGTTTTTACTTGCGCGATTAATAGCTCATCCGTTTAGTTACGGATTGACCCAAATAGTTTTTATTCGAATCCGTCCCTGGTGTGCGGGAAACTGTCCGCCAGGTGCTTCACCAGCCTTACCG
>JANNYX010000420.1:0-3203 GCA_031410295.1 Rhodoferax sp. | reverse complement strand
GAGTCCAAATTCAGCAAGATCAACGACCAGTGGCGCAAGGACTGGTTGCAACTCACCGCCGCGGAGCGTTTTGAGAAACGCGTGAAATCCAACACCGAACGCGCCGAAGAGTTTTACGGCAAGCTCGAAGACAAACAAATTGCCGCCCTGCGAGGCGCGCTCGAAGCCTCACAATTTGATGCCGTCTTGAACATGGCAGAGCGCCAGCGCCGCCAGCAGGATTTGCTGCAGACCCTGCGCAAAGCCAGCGGCAACGCGCCAGGCAACGCCAAACCCGCCGCCTCGGAGGTACTGGCCCAATTGCGCGCTTACCGCGACCGCGTCAGCCACTCACCCAATGCCGCTTACGAGGCCTACAGCGCCAAACTCACCAAGGAGAGCTGTGTCAGTTTTTCCGCCCTGCACAACAGCGCCAATGCGGAGCAGCGCAAACGCGCGGTGGGCCGCATCGCGGCGTACGAACGGGATGCGCGGGAGTTGAATTCGCAGCGCTGACATCAACCAAGCCAAAAAAAAGGCCCGCGCAAGGCGGGCCGGGTTGGGTTGAAGGAGCTCGTTCAGCGACGCACGCCGACGATCGGTCCGGCGAAGGCCGGGTCCGTGGTAGTCCCGGTGGCGGTTCCCGTGATGAAGCTGAGGGTGCCGCTGCTGGTCGAGCCGTTTGAATTGGGGGCGCTGAACGCGCCCGTCAAGGGGTTGGTCACCGTAAACGCGCAGGCTTGTGTGCTGCCGGTGCTGTTGTCAAAACAAGTCGCCGTGTTAGTACCGCTGATGACCAAGCGGGTGCCCACATTGAACGCAAACGGCGTGTTGGCAGCTCGGAAATCCCAGGTACCTTGGTAGGATGCCGCCGTCAGCGCCAATGGCACTTCGGGGTCTATCGCCGGCATGCCGAGTTTGGCGAACACCGCGGCTGACGCCTGGTTGTTGAAACGCGCCGAGCTGGTCACTGTGAGCTTGTCCTGAAAGCCAAAATACACTTTGCCATTGCGTTCGACGAACACGCGGTTGTTGGTCAACGCGGTGGCTGGCGGGTTGGTGAACGACATCGTGCGCGAGCCGTCGGCCAGCGTGGTGATAACCCAACTGCCGGTGGCGATGGCCGTGCAGTTGCGCGACGATCCGTTGATGAAGCGCTGGGAGCAGGAGTAGTAGGTGACCGGGTTGGTGCCCGTGCCCGTGAATGCCAGGCGAATCAGCTGGTTTCCGGTGAAGAAGGCGGTAGGCGTGCTGGCAATGCTGACGGTGCCCACAGTGCCGATGGACAACGTGCTATTGCCATTGATTCTGCTGGTGTAGTTGCTGTTTTGGGCGCCGCCGTCGTAGTAGGTCACCCCACCCGAGACGAAGCTGCTCTGGTTGTACAGGCAAGGCTGCCCGCCAAAAGCCGCCACCAGGTTTTCCAGGCTGGTCGTTGCGATGGCAGGACCCGACTGGAATTCCACCGCATTGCAGCCCGTGCCCGCCGCTTGCAGCCTGGCATCGCCGCCAGCCGACACGGCCGCACTGTAGTTGAACACCAGGCTGTTGCTGCCAGGGCTGTATGCCGGTGCGGTGGTCAACCGGGTGCTGGTTTGGTAGAAGAGTTTTGAATCCGCCGGGAAGGTCTGCGTGCCCAGCGCCGTCGCCGAATTCGCAATCGTGATGTTGGTGAAGCCACCGGTGCGGATCTGGTCATATACGGCGGCCATGGTTTGACCCGAAATGTCAAACCCGGTGCGGCTGCTGGCCGTGGTGGAATAGTTGTTGCAGTAGTTGGAGCTGTTGTTGCCATTCGCGTCACGCACTGTGGCGGTGAATTCGAAGTTCAGTCCGCACGGCGCCCAGGCGCTGCCCGTCCAGTGCAGGATGGACTGGTCTTGTGGGTTAGTGCCAAAGTTCCAGTTGGCAATCACACCGCCATTAGCCCGGTTTCTGCGGTCATTCACCCGCAGGTTGCCATTGCTGTCCAGCGCCGCCTGCGCCAGGCTGTTGCTGAACACACGCGAGCTCCAGTTGTTGGCGTCGGTGAAGTTGAGCGCATCAATCTGGATGCCGGCAGTTGGCACATAGGTCGCCACCGGCAAGGCAGCCTCAAGCACCTGCTGGTTATTGATGGCCACCACCACTGCGGCCTGCGCTGGCGTGGTCAACGACGGCGTGACCGCTGCCACCACCGCAGATTCAAGTGGCCCGCCAGTCAAGCTCGGGTTGGCAGCGACTGCGGCCACTAAATCGGGCAAAAGCTGCAGGATTCTTTGCTGCACCGCCTTGTCGAGATCCGCCTGGGTGATGGTGGCGCCGCCGGTCGCGGCGGTGCCCAGGGCCGCAGCGAGTGTTGTGGATTGCGCCTGGGTGGTCACCACAATCATGCGCGCCACGTCGGCTGGGCTGGAACCACCCGCGGCTGCGGCAGCAGCTTTCGCGGCGACTGTGGTGTAGTCCTGAAACAGGCCAACGTTGATGTTGGTTGACGCTTTGATGGTGGCTTCAGCCTCTGCCAACGTAGCCCCGGTGGCCATGGCATTGACCACCTGGGTCGTGAGCGGGCTTACGACAGCGGCTTGCGCAGCTGGCGCTGACATCTTGAAGGCTACGGTCACCGGGCCGTTGTCGGCGTCCACGGCATCGGTCCCGACCACAGCCACGATCGGGTACAGGCCGACATCGGCATTCGGCACGGCCAGAGTCACGTTGCCTGTGGCATCGGTTCGGCCTTGGGTTTCGCTGGCGTCACAGGCGCCATTGAGGTTTTTGTCGACGCACACCAGAGCGTTTCTGAGCGCGCCGTCAATCACCCTAGTGGTGACGTTGGTGGTGGCTGGCGGCACCACGACCGGCGCCACTGCCGCCGCCGCAACCCGCAAGGGCTGCCAAAGCCGCACCAGCCAAAGCCAGTGACAGCCGTTTTAGTTGAATGTTCATGTTGTTCTCCGTAGATTAAATTTCTGGGTATCCACGATTTGCCCTGGCGTGAAAAGGACACGGGATGCGACAGTATCATAAGTTACGGGTGCACACACATCCCCCAAATTGGGTAAAAACTGGGAAACGCCTGCGGTTTGTGCAGAAGTCACAAAACTGGCCGGGCAAAGTTACACCCCAGGGTGCCGCCAGTTTCTTAAGCTTTCACCAGCGTGCTGTAAGAGGTTTCGCAACAAGCTGACCGGGCGCGCGATAAGGGGTAGAGCATGGAACATCCAGAAAACCGGGCCTTGGCGCCT
>JANNYX010000419.1:0-2362 GCA_031410295.1 Rhodoferax sp. | reverse complement strand
CCCAAGGGCGCTGCGGCCCGCACCAGGGCCAGCGGTACACCCAGCGCGCCATTCAGGGACGCGACATGCTGACGGCTGACATACTGCGCCATCGCCGTGCCTTTGACGATCGTCAACATGCCGTTGCCCATGCCCCACAGCAGTACGAAGCTCATCAAGAACATCAACATCAACTGGCTTTTGGGGGCCGCCAGCAGCGGCGCCAGCAGCAGCAGCGACAGGCCCAGCGGCATCAGGCCGGGGATCAGGCGATTGGCCAGGTGCACGTCCATGCGGTGCTCAAAAAAGTACAGCAGCAACCGGCCGAACACCTGCAACACCCCGACGCTGGCCGGAATGGCGATAACCCAGCGCTCGTCCAGCCCGTATTCGCGCAACAGCGTGACCATGTGTGATGGCAAGGCAGCGGTGGCTACCGTCATACAGGAGATTGCCAGCCCGATCAGCAGGTAGGTGGCACTTTTCAAGTGGGTGCCAAGCGGCGTGGCACTGCCTTGGCGGGCGAGCGCGGCGCTGGCTGTCCGCCTGGCCGCTTGCGTTTGCACTGCCGCGCCTGGATCGCCAAGCAGGTCCCCCGTGGCCTGTAGCGGCTCACTGTTTGCAGGCAAGGAGTCAGAATCGCTATAGGCCGTCGAATCTATTGATTTGTTAGCTATTATTTTAGGAGCATCCTTGACGGGGGCATTTTTGAGCCAGAAGAAATGCAGCGGGGCACAGACCAAAAGGTTGATCGTCGCCAGCACCATCACCGCGCCGCGCCAGCCCAGGCCGGCAATCAGCCAGGCCGTGAGCGGGATGAACACCGTGCTGGCCAGCCCACCCAGAAACGTCATGGTGATGATGGCGCGGCGAAAGTCGTTTGGAAACCGCCGCGTGACCACGGCAAACACCGGCGGGTAAAGCGTCGCCGACATGCCCACGCCCAACAGCAGCCAGACGGCGTAAAACCCGGCCAGGCTGCTGACCACCGAATGCAACAGCAAACCCAGCGCCAGCAACAGCGAGCCGGCGGTCATCACCGCGCGCTCGTGCCCGCGGTCGATCAACCGCCCAACCGGGTAAGCCAGCAGGCCATCGGCCAGCAAACACAGGCTGAACGCCAACGACGACTGCACCCGGCTCAAACCCAGCTCGGCTTCAAGTGGCCCCATCACCAGCGCGAACAGGTAAAACACGCTGCCCCAGCTGATCAGTTGAGCGAGTGACAACCAGCCGACGAGGCGGGGGTCATGTTGTTGGACGCGGTTCATGTATTGACGCCCGCTAGGGGTGAATTGTCACTTTCATGTTAACAATTCGATTGATTTCGGGTGGAAGTTGAGGATTTATGCGATCTTGCGGCTCCAAGTTACGTATTTTATGAATGCATTGCTATATAAATGGCAGCACTGATAGAAAGGACCCGGGACTCCCTCTGTTCGCCAAACAACAGACCGCGCGCCAAATCCTGGCCAGAGTTGGCCATTTGACCTGTAATGAAGGAAACCGAATGACATCGCCACCGCCACGCTCGAACCCGGCGGCACCTTCAACCTGTCTGCCGCTGGCGGAAACCAACCGCGGGCTGGGGTTCTGGGCTTGTCCGCCGTCGTCGAAGGCCATTGCAGTGGTGTGCTCATCGACCAACGCGAGTACACAAGGCAATGGGGCGCCCGCGAGCGAAGGCATACCGCCAACACGGTCACCGCGGAATTTCTTCATACTCGTCTTCGGGCTTTCGATGCCGTTCTGGCTTCTCGGCGGCGTCACCAGCCTGCAGTTGATGCCGGGACTCTCGGTGAGCGCACTCGGGGCCTTCTGTCCCATGGTCGCAGCGTTGATCCTGGTTCACCGAGAGCGAAGAGCGGCAGGTGTGACCGACCTGCTGCGAAGATCTTTCGACTTCAGGCGCATCAGGGCAAAGGGCTGGTACGTACCCATCCTTCTCCTGATGGCCGGCGTCAACGGCGCGGTATACGGGGTAATGCGTTGGCTGGACATGCCTGTGCCGTCACTGCAAATCCAGTGGCCCGTGGCGACACTGATGTTTGTGGCGTTTTTTATCGGCGCCTTGGGCGAAGAACTGGGCTGGTCGGGATACATCACCGACCCGATGCAGGAGCGGTGGAATGCCTTGCAGACAGGTGCCCTGCTGGGGCTCGTGGCCATCCTCTGGCACTTCGTGCCGCTCCTGCAGATGCACCGCTCGCCGACCTGGATTGCCTGGTGGTGCCTGTACAGCGTGGCGGCGCGGATCCTGATCGTCTGGCTCTACAACAACACCTTCGGGAGCGTGTTTGCGGTGGCCCTGTTTCACGCCACGATAAACCTCACCTGGATGCTGTTCCCGGTCTACGGCTCCCATTTCGATATGCGCCTTGGC
>JANNYX010000418.1:0-3855 GCA_031410295.1 Rhodoferax sp. | reverse complement strand
GGCCGCCCTGGATTCAGACAGACAATAGGCTCACTTTTTTTGACCACCCTGAATCACCCCAGCCAAAGTGCCATGACCAACAGCTCAAAAGACGACAAAAAGGCCGCTCCACCCCGTGGCATGCAAAAAGGCCTGACCAGTTATGGCGACGCAGGTTTCTCGCTGTTTCTGCGCAAGGCCTTCATCAAGGGCGCAGGTTTTACCGATACGGCGCTCAACCGCCCGGTCATCGGCATCACCAACACCGGCAGCAGCTACAACCCCTGCCATGGCAACATGCCGCAGCTGGTCGAGGCGGTGAAACGCGGCATCTTGATGGCGGGCGGCCTGCCGATGGATTTCCCCACCATTTCCATCCACGAAAGTTTCGCGTCACCCACCAGCATGTTCCTGCGCAACCTGATGTCGATGGACACCGAGGAGATGCTTAGGGCGCAGCCAATGGACGCCGTGGTGCTGATTGGCGGTTGCGACAAGACGGTGCCGGCACAGTTGATGGGCGCGGCATCTGCCGGCCTGCCCGCCATCCAGCTCATCACTGGCTCGATGTTGACTGGCTCGCACCGCAGCGAACGCGTGGGCGCCTGCACGGACTGCCGCCGCTACTGGGCCAGGTTCCGCGCCAATGAAATCGACGACGCGGAAAAAGACGAGGTCAACAACCAGCTGGTGGCCAGCGTGGGCACCTGCTCGGTGATGGGCACCGCCAGCACCATGGCGTGTATCGCCGAAGCTCTGGGCATGACGATACCCGGCGGCGCATCGCCACCCGCCGTGACGGCAGACCGCATCCGCGTCGCCGAAGAAACCGGAGCCCGCGCCGTGCAGATGGCGATTGACGGCCTGACCATCGACAAGATCCTCACGCCCGCTGCCTTTGAAAATGCGCTGCGCGTGTTGCTGGCGATTGGCGGCTCCACCAATGGCATCGTGCACCTTGCCGCGATTGCCGGTCGCATGGGGCTCGACATCGACCTGCACGCGCTGGACCGTATGGGCCGCGACACGCCCGTTCTCCTGGACTTGAAACCTTCTGGTCAACATTACATGGAAGACTTCCACCACGCCGGGGGCATGGCGACTCTCCTGCGCGAATTGAAGCCACTGCTCAATCTCGAGGCGTTGACAGTCACCGGCCGCACGCTCGGAGATGAACTCGACGCCGCCGGGCCGGGTTTCAGGCAGGACGTCGTGCGCCCATTCAATAATCCGATCTATCCGCAAGGCGCCATCGCCGTGTTGTATGGCAACCTGGCCCCGGGTGGCGCCATCATCAAGCAGTCGGCCGCCGATGCGACACTGATGGAACACGAAGGCCGCGCCGTCGTATTTGAAAATGCCGAAGACCTTGCCGCACGGGTCGACTCTCCCGACCTTGATGTCACCGCTGACGATGTGCTCGTTCTCAAAAACATCGGACCCAAAGGCGCACCGGGCATGCCCGAGGCAGGTTATTTGCCTATCCCCGTAAAACTTGCCCGCGCCGGCGTGAAAGACATGGTGCGCATTTCAGACGGCCGCATGAGCGGCACGGGTTACGGCACGATTGTGTTGCACGTCACGCCTGAGTCGGCTGTGGGCGGGCCGTTGGCGCAGGTAAAAAATGGCGACCGCATTCGGCTGTCGGTTTCGAAGCGGGAAATCACGTTGTTGGTGTCAGCCGAAGAACTGGCCAGGCGCGCGCGGGCCAACCAAATCATTGAGCCGACTGCTACGCGTGGTTATCGCAAGCTGTTTTTACAGACTGTGACGCAGGCCGACAAAGGTGTTGATTTTGATTTTTTGCGGGCCGCCGCAAACCACGGCAAGGTTCCGCAAAAATAGCCGCAACCGGCAACGGGCCTAACGCTTGTAGGTCGCGGTGAAACTGGCCTTTCCCAGGAGGCCCTTGCCCACGCCCTTGTTCAGCACAAAGGAATAAAGCGCTGCGGTTCCCGTCTTGGGCACGCCGCCTGCCTTTTGCACGTCGTCAACGCCCAGCGCATACAACGTGAACACGTAGCGGTGCGCTTTGTCACCGGCCGGCGGGCATGGTCCACCGTAATTGCCATTGGCGCCCGTCGCACCGGTGTCGTTGAAATCGGTGCTGCCGCCAAAAGCGCCAGCGGGCAAGGTACCAGGGGCGTTGCCCGCGCCTTGCGGCAATCCTTGGGTGTCGGCGGGCATGTTGTACACCGCCCAGTGCCAGAAGCCACTGCCGGTGGGCGCGTCGGGGTCATGAACCTGCAACGAGAGGGATTTCGTTCCCGCTGGCAAGTTCTTCCATTCCAGTGCAGGCGAGACGTTGCCGCCGGTGCAACCAAACCCGTTGAGGATGAATTTATTGTCGAATTTGCCTTTGGCCAGGTCGGGACTGGACACCGTGAACCCCTTGGCCTGAGCTGTAGCGGTGGCCATCAGTAAACTGCCGACCAGCAGGGCCGCAAGCAGGCCCGATGATTTCGCTACAAGGCGAGAAGAAGGCACGAATTTCATTTTTTTCTCCTTGACGATTGAAGGGTTGAAACTAACACCTTTTGGGAGCGATCCCAATGGGACTGTCACCAATCTGCGCCAGAGACACTGCCCAACGGCCATTTTGCACTTGATTATCATCCCGTTTCAACCAGGAACATCCCATGTCAACTCGTATCCGCGGCGTCCTCTCTCCGGTGCTGACGCCGTTCAAACCCAACCTTGAGCCGGACGTTCAGCGTTACATCGCCCACTGCAAATGGTTGATCGCCAACAACGTCGGGCTCGCAATATTTGGCACCAACTCCGAGGCAGCGTCGCTTTCAGTCAGTGAGCGTCTAAATCTCACGGACGCACTGCTGGCCGCCGGCATCCCGGCAAATCGCATGATGCCCGGAACCGGCGCGTGTGCCCTGCCGGATGCCGTTGCACTGACAAAACATGCAACGTCCAACGGCGCAGCCGGCTGCCTGATGTTGCCGCCCTTTTACTTCAAGGGTGTGTCCGATGAAGGGCTGTACGCCTATTATTCGGAGGTGATCGAGCGTGTTGGCAACGCCAGCCTGAAGGTTTACCTGTACCACATCCCCGCGGTTTCCGGGGTACCGATCACAATGGACCTGATTGCCATGCTGCGCAAGCGTTACCCCGAGACGGTTGTCGGTGTGAAGGACTCCTCCGGCATGTGGGACAACACCAAGGCCATGATCGACACCTTCGCCAAGGACGGGTTCGACGTGTTTCCCGGCAGCGAATTGCCGCTCTCACAAGCCTTGGCGATTGGCGGCGTTGGCTGCATCAGCGCCACAGCCAACGTGAACCCGGCGGCGATTCATGCCGTGTATGCAGCGCAAGGCACGCCGCAAGCGCTTGAACTGCAAGCCAGCATCGACGTGGTGCGAAAAATCTTCCAGGCACAGGTGATGATTCCGGCGATGAAACGGGTGGCAGCGGAATTTTCCGGCCAAGCTGATTGGAAGACCGTACGGCCACCGTTGACAGCGCTTGATGAAGGCAGCGCCCAGAACCTGTTGACCCAATTGCGGCAGGCAGGATTTGCCATGCCGGGGTTCCCCCGACAATAAAATGCGGCCCTTGCACCGGGTCGACCGCTTCGCCAAAACTTTCCCTCTCCTTTGGTTTGAATTGACCTGTTGGCAAGCCCGGTTCGGCTAACTTCGGAATCCGGGTTTGTACGACCAAAGTGGAGGAGATAAAATGGGCTTTGCATTACCTGGCCACTGAACTGTCGTGTCTCCCAGCGGATTCGGCTCGAGCGCCGTCACCGACGTTGTACTGATTTGCGTCGCGTAGGCTAAAGGCAAGAAAGAGAGACGAATTCATGTTCAAGTTGTTGCGCCACTTTTCGATTGCCAGTTTTCTTTCGATCGCCGCAGCATT
>JANNYX010000417.1:0-2292 GCA_031410295.1 Rhodoferax sp. | reverse complement strand
TATTTGCGCGAGCGCTCCGTCATTCGAAATATGTAATCGGGCCGTGAGGCGTAATACTGCTCGCGGTCTTTGACCAGATCACCTTCAAGGTTGGACATGGAGTAACCACGGCGAATCCTCTCCCAAAGGTCAGCCGGCGCTGCCAGCGGCGCAACCAGCTGGCCCGACGCATGGGCCGCCAGGATCGGTTTGAGGGGCTCGTTGGAAGCGCTTGAAGATTCAACCTGGATGGGCGGCGCTTGCGTTGTCGGTGCGGGTGTTGTGGATGCCTGCGGGCTGGCGTTTGCCGTTGGTGCAAGCGGCGGTGTCACAGCAGAGATGGTTGCGGGCTTGGCGGAAGTTGCCGACGTCGATGCGGGCGGTGACAAGGGCGCCTGCGTCGCACATCCGGCCAAGGCAGCAACCAGCACGACTGCGAAGGCCGATTCTTTGATGAGGCGATTCATTGGGGTGGTCCGCCGGGACAGTGGATGACTAGAATCGTCCCGTCATCTCGAAATGAATGGATCGGCCCAAGGTCGTTGGTGAAAATTGATAGCAGGCGCATGAACCCCCAAATTATAGGATTGCAAGACTGGTTTCAAACGCCACCTGGCCGATATTTGCTCGAATGGGAAAGTGCGCAATTTGATGCTGTGGTGGCGGATGTCTTTGGTTACCACGCATTGCAACTGGGCATGCCTTTGTTGCGCGCTTTGCAATCCAACCGCATGCCGCACCAGTGGGTGGCTGGCGCCCCCTCAGGCGGCAACGCGCTGCCGGATCACCAAGACCCGCAGGTGGCATTGATCACAGATTACGCGGCATTGCCGTTTCCGGCAAACAGCCTTGATTTGGTCGTATTGCCCCATGCGCTTGAGCTCGGCCCGGACCCGCATACCACGCTGCGCGAAGTCGAGCGCGTGCTGGTGCCCGAGGGCCGCGTCGTCATCACCGGCCTCAACCCGGCCAGTCTTTGGGGTCTGCGACAGCGTCGCGCCCACCTTTGCCAGCGCCTCGGTTTCGGCAATTTGTTTTTGCCGCAGGGGGGTGAATTCATTGGCTACTGGCGCCTGCGCGATTGGTTGCGGCTCTTGAGTTTTGAAGTTGAGACCGGGAAATTCGGCTGCTACCGCGCTTCCGTTGACACCGACAGATGGCTGAATCGCCTCGAATGGATGGACCGCGCCGGCCAGCGATGGTGGCCAATTTTTGGCGCGGTCTATTTCGTCGTAGCGGTCAAGCGCGTACACGGCATGCGCTTGATCGGTCCAGCCTGGAAGGGCATGCCGGTGCGCCAGACTTCGCCGGTGTCGATTGCGGGACGAACCACTTACCATCCACCCTTTTCAAGCCAGCCTTGAATCTGATCGAACTTGTCGACGCCCCAAAACAGTTCACCATCAACCGATATTGTGGGTGAACCGAATACCCCTGACTGGAGCGACGCCTCGACTTCGTCGCGCAACAGCTGAGCGGCCTGCGCACTCTTTGCCGCAGCCACCAGATCTGCTCCTGAAATAAGTGCTGGCAGGCTGATTTTGGCGAGGGAAGAAGCGTCCGACAAGTCAAGACCGTCGTGCCAGTAGGCGTGAAGCATGGCCCGAGCCAGGTCTTTGGCGCTGTTTGGTTGAGCCTGCCTGGCCCAGGCCAATGCGCGCCCGCAGGTGAGTGGGTTCATGGGCGCAAGGCCAGGCTCGCGGCCAAGCGTGACGCCGTGCAGCCGCGCATATCGCCGCACGTCGTTGCGCGTATAGGGGCCTTTGAGCGGGGTCTCGAGCAGGGGCTTGAGGCCCATCACCTTCATCACCGACACGCCCAGCAGCATCGGGTGCCATTCGACCGCACGGCCAAACCCTGCGGCCATCTCGTCAATTCGCAACGAGGCGAAATACCCGTAGGGCGAAATGAAATCAAAGTAAAAGTGAAGGGGAGCGGGGGTTTTCATTTCTCTCATTAGTTTTGAGGATGGCAGTGCCAGCCGGACCAGCTATTGGTTTGGAAACGCGCGGGCCAGCCAGGTCAAGGTATGTAATGCGAGCATGCCACTGATCACGGTCCAGACCATGTTGCCCTGTTTTTTGACGGCGACAAACAAGGCAATCAGCCCTGCGGCATAACGCGGCCATTGCTCCAAACCGGCGATGCGGCCACCGGACATGGCGATGCCGCTGAACACAATCGCTGCAAAAATGGCCGGTACCATGAACTTCAGGGCGTGTTCCAGCCAAGGCGGGATGTCGCGGTTGGCGAACAGGCCGATGAAGGAATAACGGATCAGGAAGGTGCCCAGCGCCAGTGTGCTGTTGTTTG
>JANNYX010000416.1:0-3867 GCA_031410295.1 Rhodoferax sp. | reverse complement strand
CCAGCAACGCAGGTCGTGGTGAAAAGGCAAGGGGACCGAGCTTTGGTTCGGAAGGTGCGTGGCAGAGCTCTTTCGGCTCGCTCAAAAAAAGCCCAAGCGCCAGCTTGACGCATTTTTCAAAACCGCGCGTGTTTCCGAACCAAAACCGCACGCCCCTTGCCTTGTCGCCATGACCGGGCAACGCAAACGGGCGTCAATTAAAAAAGTTCAAGCCCAAAACCCCTCACCCCCCAATCTGCGCCACACACTTCTCCAACTCATCAAACGCCTCATCCACATAACCCCCCAGCCGCTGCAAATTCGGCAACGCATCCGACGCAATCAAACCGAAATTCAGCGAACCCGCGTAACTGAACAAGGTGATGTTCATCAGGTGCGTCGGTGGCAGCGTGCTCACCGGGTGCATCTCTTCAATACGCGCGCCTTTCACGTACAAATGCTCCTTCGGGCCCGGCACGTTGGAGACGGTGGTGTTGCCCATCGGCGTGATGGAACCGCTCAACTTGAGCATTTCGGCAAACTGGCCCAAGAGGCCGGTGAGGATGGTGTAAGTCTCGATGGCCTCGGGCGCCACCGAGTCGATCATCGTGCGCACGTTGCGCAAGCTGTAGCCGATATTGCGCAGGCGCACAAAGGGGTCGTCGGTGGGCGCGGAGAGGTCCACCAGGATGATGCCAATCTTGTTGCCCGCGATCTTTTCGCCCTCGCGGCGCAGGTTCACCGGCATCTGGATGGTGATCGGTTTGGCCAGGGTGATGCCTTCCTCTTTGAGGTAGCGGTGCAAGGCGCCGTCCAGACACGTCAGCGCCACATGGTTCACCGTGGAGCGGGTTTTTTTGCACAAGGCGCTGATACGTTTCATCGACACCGTCGCCGTGGCCAGTTGCCGCCCGGGCGTGGCCATGCCCGTGAGCGGCGTGCCGCGCGGCGCCATGAAGGGCAGGCTGATGGCGTTTTTGGTCAGCCGCATGCCCTCTAACATCAACATGGCGCCCAGGCGGCCAATGCCGAAGGCGCGTTTGCTGTTGGCGGTGACCTGCGCCCACACGGAGAGCACCATCTCCTGGTTGCCCTTTTTCTTTTTCACGCCCGCGCGGGTGTGGTCAATCGTCCAGACCGGAGTGAGCTCCCGCTCGTTCGCCGCGTTCTGGTAACTCTCTGCGCCCCAGCGCGACATCGTCACACCGTCGGCGTAGGCGTGGTGCATCTTCTGGTACAGCGCGAAGCGGCCTTCGCCGTTTTCACTTTTCAGGCCGTCAATCACATGCACTTCCCACAAGGGGCGGTCGCGCGCGAGCATGGGGGAATGCAGGTTTGAGACCAGCTCATAAAGCGCCTGGCGGTCGTTCTTTTTGGGCGGCAGTTTGTGGAAGAAGACGTGGTCGTTCAAGTCCACTGCGTCCACGGTTTTCCAGTTGGGCAGGGCGCTGAGGGTGAAATTGATGATGCGGTTGAAGGGCGGCGCGACCTCGGTGAAGGTCAAATAATCGTCGTAGATCGACTTGACGAAACCAGCTTTGGCCCCGGCCGGTTTTTTGCAGATCTGCAAGCCGGCCACGTGTTTCGGGCTGGCGTCGGACTCGGCGATGAAAAAGGCAAGATCCAGCAGGGACAGCGTGCTCATGGGGCTCCGTTCATGACATCGGGTGGGTTGCTGCATTTTGCGGCATGGTTGGCCGCAAGATTGCGGGAACTAGTTCGGGTTTCCACGGGTCAAGACCTTCACACCGCCGCACAGGCATGTGTCACGATGAATTCCTGCGGCGCCCCTCTTCGATTTTGACTGTTGGAAACCCCATGAAAACTTTCCTTTTTCGGCTGTTTTGCTTGTTCGCACCCCTGCTGTTTTTGGGGGTCGGCGCGGCTCTGGCGCAAGGAGCGAACTGGGCATCGCCCAACAACGGCCCCTGGCGCACCATGTCCGACGGCGCCGACAACCAACTGATGCTCGAAGGGTACGACGCGGTGGCCTATTTCACGCAGAACAAGGCCGTGAAAGGCGACCCGGCGATCAAGCTGGAGCGCCTGGGCGTCACCTACCGATTTTCATCCGAGGCCAACAAGGCGCTGTTTGCCGCAGCGCCCGAAAAATACATGCCGCAATTTGGCGGTTTTTGCGCCAACGGCATCGACTACGCCGTGCCCTGGGGTGGCGGCGGCTCAGAGAACACCTGGCGCATCTACAAAGGCAAGTTGTACGTGTTTGGCGGTCAAAATTCGCGCGACGAGTTCGAGATGGACACGGTGCAAAACCTCGACCGCGCCCATGCGCTCTGGAACAGCGAAGTGGCCGGCGCCAACGCCGTCTTCACCCGCTACAAACGCTTGATTTTCCGCGTGCCGCACTACAAATCCGGCGCCCAGCTCAAGGCCGAATACGCCGCCAAACTTGACTCGAAAACCCTGCCGGTGATGCCCGGCGCCGCGCAGATCGTGCCGCAGTAGGCGCCGACCGGTGCGGCCGTTGAAGCGTTTTTTTACGCGCTGCCAAACGCCCTTTTCGCGCGCCTATTGCCGGGCTTATTGCCGGGCCTGTTGCTGAGCCTATCGCCGCGCCCGTAGCCGCGCCTATTGCCGCGCCTGCGCCACAGCGCCCCACTCCTGCGGCCCGATACGCGCCACGATGACCTTCGGGTTAGCCGGGTCCAGCACCACCGTGTGGCCTTCCTGAATTTGAAAACTGGTGGCCAGCCAGAAGATGCCGCCGTGCGCCATCATGAAATGGTTTTTGCCAGGCGCGGGGCGCTGCGCCAAAAAGGCCTGCACGCGGCCCTTGATGCTCGGGTCAATGCCAAAGTCGCCCTCGCCGCTCAGGCCCTGCGTGGCTTCTGCGCCATCGACAAAAAACGCCGCCGACTGCGTGGCGCGGCAATAACGGCTGCTCCAGACTTTGTCCAGCGGCAACCGCGCCAGGCGGAACTGTTCGCCCGCGACCTTCATCTCGGCCCGGCCTTCTTCAGACAACTGGCGCTGTGTGGCGCAGTTGGCCAGGTCAAAGGTGCCGGCCCTGCGGTTGTCGCGCTCGCGTTCGATCTGGTCATATTGAGTTTTGCCATGGCGCAGGTAGATGATGTAACCACCGCGCGCCAGCGTATCGGCAATCGCTTTGGCGCCGCTGACCAGCGGCTCGGGATTGGTGGCTGGCGGCGGAGGCGCGAAGTTGACTTGTTCCTTGAAGCTGACGTTGTCTTTGCTGGCGCAAGCGGCGAGCAGCAGCAGGGCGAACAACGAATAATATCTATAAATACTTTTCATATACTATAAAAACTCTGATAAGGCCGTCTAATAATGGCTATTGTTTGATATGATTATTATAATAACTTATACTAAAAACTAAACTTAAATATACTTAAAATGTTTTATAAACGGGTATTTTAACGCTTTAAGGGGATACTGCAAAACCCCCGATCGTGCTGAAATTGTCGCAGCGCATACCCAGCAAAATCAAAGACTTCGACAAGCTCTGCCTGAACGGATTGGGGTTTTGCCGACCTTCCTTGACCACCCGCCTAACGGGTATTGCCCGCACGCAAAACCACCCCCTTCTGCTCACGGGAGGGATACGACCTTTTGGTCGATGGCCCCAAACACACTTTGCCCGTCGCGCCCTTTGGCCTCGATGCGAATAGTGTCACCAAACTTCATGTAGTCCGTCTTCGGCGCGCCGTCCAGAATGGTCTCGATGGCGCGTTTTTCGGCGATGCAGCTGTAGCCTTTGGGCCAGTCTTTTTTGACGCTGCCGTCAACCGTCACTTCCACCCCTTTGTTGCTCACGGTGCCGCTGCCGATGATGCTGCCGGCGCGCACCTTGCGCGTCTTGCACAGGTGCGCGATCAACTGGCCGAAGTGGAAGGTCATCTCCGGCCC
>JANNYX010000415.1:0-4668 GCA_031410295.1 Rhodoferax sp. | reverse complement strand
ATCCAGACGTTTGCGGGGCTGGTACATATCGACAATGCTACGGGTGAAATCCAAGGTGTTGGCGCCTTCGTTGACCAGCATGGCATCCGGATTGGCCTTGATGACATCGCGCACAACCGCCAAAGCGCTGTGGAAGTTCATGACCGGCGGGTTTTTGGCCAGGGTTTCGGCCATCTTGGCGACGTTTTTGTCGCGGCGCTCATAGACACCCGTTGTCCATTCGGCGGGCGGTTTGGCCCAATTGGGACCGAGGCCCGCCAGCAGGGCCGCCACGCAGGAGCCAATGTCGCCGATCAAGGGTGCCGCGATGGCCACATTGCTGTCAATTTCTGTCGGCGCGATGTCGATCTGGATGAACTGGCGGGCCGCCGCCTTGTCGCCGCCCCAGGTCTTGCCCTTGCCGTGCGACAGCAGCCAGTTCAGGCGCGCACCCACCAGCATCACGACGTCGGCTTCGGCCAGCACATGCGAACGCGCGGCGGAGGCCGATTGCGCATGGTTGTCGGGCAGCAGGCCCTTGGCCATGGACATCGGCAAATACGGGATGCCGGTTTTCTCGACCAGGGCGCGGATGTCGGCGTCGGCCTGCGCGTAAGCCGCGCCTTTGCCCAGCAGTATGAGCGGGCGCTTGGCGCTTTTGAGCAGGTCGAGCGCGCGCTGCACTGAGTCCGGCGCCGGAATCTGGCGCGGCGCCGGGTCGACCACCTTGATCAAAGACTTTTTGCCCGCGGCAGCGTCCATGGTTTGGGCAAACAATTTCGCCGGCAAATCAAGGTAAACACCGCCGGGACGGCCCGACAATGCCGAGCGAATCGCCCGCGCGATTCCGACACCGATGTCCTCGGCATGCAGCACCCGAAAAGCCGCCTTGCACAGGGGCTTGGCGATGGCGAGTTGATCCATTTCTTCGTAATCGCCCTGCTGCAAGTCAACGATCTCGCGTTCGCTCGAACCGCTGATGAGGATCATCGGGAAACAATTGGTGGTCGCGTTGGCCAGCGCCGTCAGCCCGTTGAGGAAGCCGGGGGCGGAAACGGTCAGGCAAATGCCGGGCTTTTGCGTCAGGAAGCCGGCAGCAGCGGCCGCGTTGCCAGCGTGTTGTTCATGCCGGAACGAGATGACCCGCATGCCTTCGCCTTGCGCCATACGGGTGAGATCGGTGATCGGAATGCCCGGCAAGCCGAAAATTGTGTCGATGCCATTGAGTTTCAGGGCATCAATGACGAGATGGAATCCGTCTGTCATTTCGGCGGATGCGACAGGCGTCTGGGTTGAGGTAGTCATGACAAAAGTTGCTTGTTTGGGAATCAGTTGGCGGCGTCGTGGAATTGACCGCAGTGGCGCCGCAACCTGCAGTCACAACACACAGTTATCCGGTTTTCCTGCCCGGTCGGGGTATCATAGGAATTGAACCCGTCCGAGCGCTTGACCATGGTCAATATTCAAAGGATTTGGGCTCTGCTGCCAATCGAAATTTGCGTTCTGCCCCAATTTGTCCCAATCTTCTGTTTCCATGTCCTCCGTTGAAAGTCATCCGGAAAAAAACATCATCCGGGTACAGCTCACACAGAACGCGGATTTGGCTCAGCTCACCGACACAGACCGCGCCGATCTTGAAAAACTTCTGACGGTGGTGGATTGTCCGAAAGGTGACTTTCTGCTGCACCAAGGGGTTACCGACATGGAGCAGTATTTTGTGCTCGATGGCGTATTGAAGCGCGTCGTCACCAACGCTCAGGGCAAGGAAATGATTCTGCGGTTTGCCGATGCGCGCGACATGGAAACCAGTTATGCCGCGTGGCGGCTTGGCACTCCCACGCCCTACAGCATCGTTTGCGTCACCAAGGTGCGCGTGGCCAAGTTGCCATTGCCGCATTGGGTGGCCTTCATGGAGGCGCGTCCCGCTCTGAAGACCTCGTTTGAACTGCGCGTAATGAAGTTGATGAGCGAGATCATGGCGCACACCATCACCTTGCACCTGCTCGATGCGCCCGGCCGCGTAAACCGGTTTATGCGCAAACACCCTGAGCTGTCTGAACGTATCCCTAAAAAAGAGCTGGCGTCGTATTTAAATTTGTCGGCAGAGACGCTGAGTCGCCTCAAACAGCGCGGCAAAATTTAGTCGACTGGTTGTTCGACGGCGATGACCTTCGGTTTGGCTCTCCGGACCTTTGCCACCAATTTGGAAATCAAAGGCCAAACAAGCAGCAAAATTGCCAGAGTTGAAATGGTGCCCACCAGCGGGTTCGACCACAAAATTGACAATTCCCCTTGCGATACCAGCATGGCCTGGCGGAACGAGTCTTCAGCCTTGTCACCCAGAACCAGGGCAAGCACCAAAGGCGCCAGCGGGTAGTCAAGCTTCTTGAAGAGGTACCCAATCACGCCGAACAACATCATGAACCAGATATCGAGCATGGCGTTGTGCACGGTGTAGGCGCCAATCGCGCAAATCACCACAATCACAGGTGCGATGATTGCAAACGGGATGCGCAAGATAGAGGCAAACAAGGGCACCGTGGTCAACACCACGATGAGGCCCACCAGATTGCCCAGGTACATGCTGGCGATCAGACCCCAGACGAAATCTTTCTGCTCCACAAACAGCAGTGGCCCGGGTTGCAGCCCCCAAATCAGCAAACCGCCCAACAACACCGCCGCTGTAGGCGACCCGGGAATCCCCAGGGCCAGCATGGGCAACAAAGCTGCCGTGCCCGCCGCATGGGCGGCCGTTTCGGGTGCGACCACGCCCTCCATTTCGCCATTGCCGAAATTGGCGCCATTTTTGGACATTTTTTTCGCCAGGCCGTAACTCATGAACGACGCCGGCGTGGCGCCGCCCGGGGTGATGCCCATCCAGATGCCTACCAGCGAGCTGCGCAATGACGTGACCCAATATTGCGGCAATTTTTTCCAGGTCTCCAGCACCACTTTGGGGTCGATCCTGGCGCTTTTGCCGTTGAAGGCGAGACCCTCTTCCATGGATTGCAGGATCTCACCGATGCCAAACAAGCCGATCACGGCGATCAGGAAGTCAAAGCCGCGCATCAGGTCGGCAAAACCAAACGTCAGGCGGAGCTGGCCCGTGACGGTGTCCATGCCGACCGCCGCCAGGGCAAATCCGATGCACATTGACGCAAGTATCTTGAATGGCGACCCCTTGCCCATGCCGACGAAACTGCAGAAGGTCAGCAGATAGACGGCAAAATATTCGGGCGGACCAAACTTGAGCGCGAATTTCGCCACCAGGGGTGCCAGAAACGTGATCATCACTACTGCGACAAAAGCGCCGACGAACGAAGAGGTGAAGGCCGTGGTCAGGGCCGCGCCAGCCTGGCCCTGCTGTGCCATCGGGTAACCATCAAAGGTCGTGGCCACGGACCACGGTTCGCCCGGAATGTTGAAGAGAATGGATGTGATCGCCCCGCCAAAGAGGGCGCCCCAATAAATGCACGACAACATGATGATGGCCGAGGTGGGCGACATCGTGAAGGTCAGCGGCAACAGGATGGCTACACCGTTGGCGCCGCCCAGGCCAGGCAATACGCCAATCAGCACGCCCAGAATGATGCCCACAAACATGAGCAAGAGGTTCATGGGCGTCAGGATGACACTGAAGCCGTGGAACAAGGCGTTGATTTCGTCCATCGCGATAACCCAGCTTCAATAACCCAAAAAACTCAGCGGATTCAAGGAGCCTTTGAACAGGGGCACCTTGAACCAGACTTCAAACATCATGAAGAACACCGCATTGATGACAAGCGCGGCGCTGATGCTCTTGATCCATGAAAATTTTCCAAGAATCACCATGAACAGTGCAATATAAATGGCCGAGGCCACATACAGACCGATCAACTGGATCGCGCCCACGTACACCAACGCAGGCAACAACACCTGCAATACCCGGCTCAGCTGTTCTTTGTTGACAAATGGGCCGGTGTCACGTTCCTTGCCGAACACGGCCTGGTAAAAAATGCCACACGCCGCCACACAAAGTATCAGGCCGATGTAAAAAGGAAAATAACCGGAGCCCGGCCCGTCGCTGGTCCAGCCGGACCCCAGATTCCAGCTGCCAAAAATCACCACCAAGCCCAGCCCCAGCACACAGGCGGCCACCACTGCCTCCACCACGTGCGTAGAGACGACCGAGGCGCTGGTCGGGCTGTCGTTTGACGTCATGCTTGGCTCCTTATTTGGCCAGGAAGCCGGCGTCCTTCATCAGGTCGCGATGCATGTTCTCGCTTTTGCCGAGCCACTCGCCAAATGCATCGCCCGACAGGCTGGTCTGGTTGAACGCGCCCTTCTCCATGTAGTCTTTCCACTCGGCGGTTTCACGCACTTTTTTGAGCATGTCAACATAAAACGCAAGCTGGTCCTTGCTCACACCGGGTGAGGTGAAGACACCGCGCAACATAGTGTAAGAGGCCGGTACTCCGGCTTCCTTGCAGGTGGGGATGTCTGCCCATGCCAGTTTGTCGGTGACCTTGGTCTTGTAGGTCAGGCGCTTTTCGTCAAACACACACAAGGCGCGCAACTGGCCAGCACGCCACTGCGCCACCGCCTCGATCGGATTGTTGACGGTCGAGTCGACATGTTTGACGAAAAGCGCCTGACCTACAAGACCAAGGTCACCGACAAACTGGCATGGGCAGACATCCCCACCTGCAA
>JANNYX010000414.1:0-2644 GCA_031410295.1 Rhodoferax sp. | reverse complement strand
AGCACCGTGGCACGGCTGTTGGTGGGGCTTTATGAGCCGACCCGCGGCAGCTTCAAGTTTGACGGCATGGATGCACACGCCACTTACCATTCGGCGGACGGCCTGAAACTGCGCCGCCGCATCCAGATGATCTTCCAGGATCCCTACGCGTCGCTCAACCCGCGCTGGATTGTGCAGGACATCGTGGCTGAACCGCTGATCGAGCACGGCTTGATCTCCGATGGAAACGAACTGAAAAAACGGGTCGGTGAATTGTTGCTGTCGGTCGGCTTGAGCCCCTTGGACGCCGTGAAATACCCGCACCAGTTTTCGGGCGGCCAAAGGCAGCGGATTTCGATTGCGCGTGCGCTGGCAACCCAGCCCGAATTCCTGGTGTGCGACGAACCGACGTCGGCGCTGGATGTGAGTGTGCAGGCGCAGGTGCTGAACATCATGAAGGACCTGCAACGCCGGTTGGGGCTTACTTACCTGTTCATTTCACACAACCTCGCAGTTGTGCGGCATGTCAGCGATCAGGTCGGTGTGATGTATTTGGGCCGTCTGGTCGAATTGGCCGACAAACAGACTTTGTTCGCCAATCCGCGCCACCCGTATACCCGCATGTTGCTCGACGCGATTCCGAAAATGCACGACGTCGGCCGCGCGCGCACTGCCGTTCAGGGTGAAGTGCCGAATCCCCTGGATCCACCCCCGGGTTGCGCCTTCAACCCGCGCTGCCCGCATGTGAACGAACGCTGCCGCACCGAGCGGCCGGAGCTGAAAATGATTGGCGGCATTCGCATTGCCTGCCACGGGGTCGAAGAGGGTCGCCTGTAACGCGCCTGCGCTGGAGACCTGCCGGCATCGTTCATTATTTGAGGGCTCGGTCCCATGTCATAACATGGCCGCCATGACCCTCCTTGCCAAGCTCGAATCTTTCAAAACCCAAACTACCAAAGTCTGGGCGCTCAGTGTTCCGTATTTCCGCTCGGATGAAAAATGGAAAGCGCGGGGGCTGCTGGCGGCGATCGTGTTGTTGAACCTAGCCTCGGTCTTCATGCTGGTGCAGCTCAACGACTGGAACCGCTTGTTTTATGACGCCTTGCAGAACAAGGACGCTGCCGTTTTCTGGACGCAACTGGGCCGCTTTACTTACCTGGCCTTTGCGTTCATTGTGATTGCCGTCTACAAGTTCTACCTCACGCAACTGCTGGAGATGCGTTGGCGTGCCTGGATGACGGGCCATTATTTGGAGCGCTGGTTGTCGGGCCACGCGTTTTACCGGATGGAGTTGGCGCGCTTCACAAAAGGCAGCGGCGCATCGGCCTCCAGCACCAACCAAGCCACGCCCGACAACCCGGACCAGCGGATTCAGGAAGACATCAACCAGTTCACCGCGTACACCGTGTCGTTGACCATGGGCCTGCTCAATGCCTTGGTCACCTTGGTCAGTTTTGTCGGCATTTTGTGGGGCCTTTCCGGCAATTTTGCATTTAATGTTGGCGGCACCACCATCGACATTCCGGGCTTCATGGTTTGGGCGGCGGTCTTGTATTGTGTGGTTGGAAGTTACGTCAGCCACGCCATCGGGCGGCCCTTGTCCCGCTTGAATTTTCAGCAACAACAGCTCGAAGCCGACTTTCGCCACCACATGGTCCGGGTGCGGGAATACAGCGAATCCATCGCACTGGACCGCGGCGAAAAAGTCGAACGCATCCAGCTTGATTTGCGGTTTTCGAAAGTACTCGCAAACTACCTGCAATTGCTCAAGACACAAAAGAACCTAACCTGGTTCACCGTGGGTTTCGGCCAGGCAGCCGTGGTGTTCCCGTTTGTCGTCGCCGCACCGCGTTATTTCAGTGGCGCCATTCAGCTGGGCCAGTTGATGCAAATCTCCAGCGCGTTTGGGCGCGTGCAAGACTCACTGAGCTGGTTTGTCGACAACTACAGCACTTTGGCCACCTGGCGCGCCACCACCGACCGATTGACCAGTTTTGAAGAAAGTTTCAGGGCTATAGCCGTCACAAACAATACAGAATTAGCTACTGAATCTGTAGCATTGACCCTTGACAACCTCGATCTGTCGTTGCCCGGCGGCAAGGTGCTGGTGCATGGCACCGGGCTGCAGGCACTGGCCGGGGACCGCATTTTGTTGCAGGGGCCATCGGGCAGCGGCAAATCAACCTTGTTCCGTGCCATCGCCGGCATCTGGCCGTTTGCCAAAGGGAATATTGCCCGTCCAGCCAACGCCATGTTCATCCCGCAGAACCCCTATTTTCCCAACGGCCCCTTGCGCGATGCATTGGCCTACCCGGAGCCGGCGTCGCAATACGACGACGACGCATTGCGCCAGGCGCTCGACGACGCGCTGCTGCCGCAGCTGAAGGAGCGGCTCGACGACGAAGACGCCTGGGGCCAGAAGCTGTCGGGCGGCGAGCGCCAGCGGCTGGCGCTGGCGCGCGTGTTCCTGAAGGACCCGCGCTGGGTGCTCGCCGACGAAGCCACGGCGGCGCTGGATGGCGAGGCCGAGCAGGTGCTGTACCGGCGGCTGGTGGATCGGGTCGACCGGCGCGGCGGCGGCCTGGTGTCCATCGCCCACCGGCCGGCGCTGGAAGCCTTCCACGACCGGCGGTGGGAACTGGTGCGCGGCACCGCCGGCGGCGCG
>JANNYX010000413.1:0-1747 GCA_031410295.1 Rhodoferax sp. | reverse complement strand
GCTGAACCTGGCCCTGCGCGAGCTGGTGGCCAAGGTGCAGGCCGACGACCCCAACATCGCCGGCATTCGCGTCGGCCAGAACCTGCCTGGCGTGGTGCGGCTGGTGATCGACCTCAAAGTGCCGATCTTGCCGCAGGTCTTTGCCCTGCCGCCGATCGCCGCCTACCAGCACCGCCTGGTGTTTGACCTGTACCCGACGCAGGTGGTCGACCCGCTGGCGGCGCTGATCGCCGAACGGCTCAAGGACAAACAACAAGCCGACGGCGCAAAACAGGCCGCCACTCGAGGCCTGGGCGCCGGCGCTGATCCGCTGGGCGAATTGATCGCACAATCCGAACGCAATTTCGAACGCAATTCAGAGCGCAATTCGGCCAATACCGCGGGCAATAAATCCGGCCAGGCGCCAAACACCCCGCCCGTTGGCGACAAAACCGACCGTCTGATCATCATTGCCCTGGACCCTGGCCACGGTGGCGAAGACCCCGGCGCCGTCGGCCCTGGCGGTACACGCGAGAAGGATGTGGTGCTGCAACTGGCGCACCGCCTGCGTGACCGCATCAACGCCGCTTTTGTGAAAAATGGCAACTCAAGGCTGCCGATGCGCGCCTTCTTGACCCGCGACGCCGATTTTTTTGTGCCCTTGCATGTGCGTGTGCAAAAGGCGCGGCGCGTGCAGGCCGACCTGTTTGTCAGCATCCATGCCGACGCGTTTTTCACACCACGCCCGCAAGGCGCCAGCATCTTCGCGTTAAGCCAGGGCGGCGCCTCCAGCTCGGCGGCGCGCTGGATGGCCGACAAGGAGAACCGGGCCGATTTGATCGGCGGCCTGAACCTTGGCGCAAAAAAAGATGCGCAAGTGCAACGCGCCTTGCTGGACATGAGCACCACCGCGCAGATCAATGACAGCCTGAAACTTGGCAGCGCCATGCTGGGCGAAATCGCAAGGGTTGGCAAACTGCACAAACCCCGCGTCGAGCAAGCCAGTTTTGCCGTGCTCAAAGCGCCCGACATCCCCAGCGTGCTGGTTGAGGCGGCCTTTATCAGCAACCCCGAAGAAGAAGCCAAGCTCAACAGCGATGGTTATCAGGAGCAGCTTGCCGACGCCTTGATGCGCGGCATTGAAGGCTACTTTGCCAAGAACCCACCCCTCGCCCGGAATCGGGCGATTTGATTCCTCACAGAACCGGGCGATCTGATTCCTCGCGGAACCGGGCGATCTGCCGGCGCCTGGTGTCAAAGCGGCATGGCCTTGTGCTATATTATTTATAGCTAACTACATAATGATCTAGACGGCCTATTGCCGATTTTTATCTTGAGTTTTTGAAACTGCCATGGGGGATGGCATTGGGACCCAACTCATGCCGATTGCAAACAATTTCTTTCAATTGACCGCCCAATTTACCGCGCTTCCTAGGGTTTTCCATAATTAAAACAAATTGATTTATTAATTTAAAAAAGTTAAAGTCCGTCCGCGCAACAGATGAAGCGTGAACCACGCGCCGGGCAGTGCTCAAGTTTTCGGGCGGTGGTTCTGATCCAGAGATTTCAATTTTCCGCAAACCCAATTCCTCACTTCAACAGGAGACTCCATGAAAAAAACCACCGCCGTTTTGGCACTGACCGCCATCGCCGCGACCGCTTTGTCATTTGCGGCTTCCAGCGCTTTCGCGCAAGCCAGCAAACAGCCCGTCATTGGCCTGATCACCAAAACCGAAACCAACCCTTTCTTCGTCAAGATGAAGGAAGG
>JANNYX010000412.1:0-10233 GCA_031410295.1 Rhodoferax sp. | reverse complement strand
TGGACCGAGCGGACCCAGATCAGATTCACGGAATTGGCCACTACGCTCACACTACTACGCTGTCCGTTGGGCAAGCTCAACTCAATCTTCCCGTCCGCCGTCTTGTCCAGCACGCCTCAAGCCAGCAAGGTCTGCACATCTCCATGCACGGCCTTCACGTCGCGCTCCACACGCCGCGCAGCCTCGCGGATGGTGACGGCGCAAGCGCCGGCGAGAGCCTGGTTCAGGTCGAAGCGTTTACCGCCCAGCGTGCGCATCAGCGCCTGCGCCGACGAAAAGCTGTACCGCGGGCCCTGCGCGCGACCAGTTTCCATGGCGCGCACGGCGTCCGCCAGGCTGTCGGAGAGTGAACGCACATCAATTGTCAGGATGTTCATGGGTAGGTATTCACATTCTGGGCGAAATTCTGGGCGAAATGCTGAGCAAAAGGCAGTTCGGGCATTCAAACAAATGGGTTCACAACGCCCACCCCACTCGGCTTGAAATGCCGCACATTGCGCGTCGCCACTGCCAAACCATGCTCCAGCGCGGTTGCGGCGATCAACAAATCTGCGCTGTCGTGGCCCAGCTCCGCGCTCAGGCGTCCCCAGCGTCTTGCAATGGGCGCTGTAACCGCAAGGATGCGGTCGCTGTACAACAACACCAAATCTTCCAGCCAGACCGTCAGACTTTGAGCGAATGCAGCGTCGGACTGGCGCGCCTTCACGATGCCGCGTTCAATTTCTCCCAGGCTGACGACACTGATGAAAAGCTGGTCGGGTTGCTGGTTTTGCAGCCACGTCAAAACCTTGGGTGAAGGTCGCCTTTTGCGAAGCTCGGACAGAACTACGGTGTCGAGAAGGATCATTTCAAGTCAATCTCGCGCAGTGTGATTCGCGCTCGCGGGGCAGCGTCACGCTGGCCGCCGCTGCCTTTGGCGGCGCCGGCTTTTGCCAAAGCTTGCTTGGGCACAGCTTGTTTGGGTATGGCCAGCAGGTGGTCGATGAAGCTCGCAGGCGCGGTGACGCGGCCGCTCTTCAACGCTGCGAACTCATTGGCCGACAAGATCACCACGGCCTCTTTGCCGTGTTTGGTCACGTGTTGCACCTGGCCGCGCACCGCCGCAGCGACAACCTGGCTGAACTGCGCCTTGGCATCCTGCAAAGTCCAGGAGGCGGAATGGGTCACGGCAAAATCCTTTCTGGTCAAACAAATCAATAAATAAAACTGGTCAGTACTTCTAGTCAGATTTTAGTTGACGGGACAACACACTGCAACCGATGTACTCAGTTTGAATTGGTGCAACCCAGGGTTTGAAGGCGCGCCGTATGATGTCTGCGCCACATTCCCTGGCACATCTTTTTAGAGCATCACGCCATGAAAATCCTCATCCTCCACGGCCCCAACCTCAACCTCTTTGGTCGGCGTGAGCCGCACATTTACGGCTCGACAACGCTCACGCAGATCAACGAGCGGCTGGCCGAGCTGGCGGCTTCGTTGAGCGTCGAGATTGAGGTTTTCCAGTCGAACCACGAAGGCGCGCTGGTGGACAAGCTGCATGAACGCATCGACACCGTGCAAGGCGCGCTGTTGAATCCGGCGGGGCTGACGCAACACGGCGTCTCGCTGCATGACGCGATCAAGGCGATGCCGTTTCCGGTGCTGGAGATTCACCTTTCGAACATCGCCGCACGTGAAGAGTGGCGACACAAATCAATCATTGCGCCGGCCGCACGGGCGACGATTCAGGGCCTGGGCTGGCGCTCTTACACGACCGGGTTGCGCGCGCTGGTGGAGTTGCTGCGCGAACCTTGAAGCAGCCCTGTGCAGGTGCGGTGGTGATGCGCCGGTGATGCGCTGGCGGCGTGCTGTGATGTGTGAGGATGCAGCGCCGGCGCAGTGCACGCGCTTTGGAAGCGCAAAGGAGCCTCAATCAGAAGGGATCAAAAAAGCACTGAATTTTTCGTTTGATATTTATTAAAACATATACATTAATAATAATTTATATTTTTATGCTATATTATTAATATCAAACAATGCAATGTTATTGACGGCCTAGATGGGTTTATTCTCATTCATATTTATTTCATTCACATATGGCTTGTTATTGATCCGTCAGTCGCCTTCGACGTCTTTGTTCTTTGCCCGGGCTGAGTGCCCCAGCTGCTGGTAGGCACGAGCGAATTGCAACGCCACCGTCAATACAGTACTGGCCACGGCCAGCCACACCACCCAGGCGCCAGCCGGGTAGGCATTTTTCTTGAACAAAAGCAACAAGGCTGACACCAGCAACAATTGGCCGAACACAAACTGGCTGATGGCGGGTTGCCAGATTGCCGGAAATCGCCCGGTGAACCAGGCGCCGCTCAAACCGGCCAGCCAGCCGCAGGCGGCGCCGGCGAGCACATCGACCGGCCAGTGCGCGCCGACAGCCACGCGAGAAAGCCCAACCAACCCTGCCAAAAAAAGAATCGGCACGGCGACGAGGCTGAATCTGAGCCGGCTGTGGCGTGCAACGCCGGCGCGTTGTGACATCGCAAAAACCGCCAGCACAGCCAGCGCTGCGGCGAAGGCGGTAATGGTGTGGCCGGAGGGAAAACTGGCATTTCCCAGTACCGCGCCGATCAGCTTGAATTGGGTCGGCTCGATCACCAAGGCGGGTCGCTGCGCTTGGAACAGCGCCTTCAGCGCCACCGACAACACCCCCCCCACAGGCACCGCGGCGACAACGGCCACCATCATTTGGGGCCGCCACAGAAGCAGGGGCGACAACAGGCAGAACAAGACGTCGGCTTCGCCCAGCAAGGTCAGGCACGACCACATGGCCGCCGGGAACTGGCTCGCCCACAGGTTAATGGCCAAAAAAATATCGCGCTGCGGGGCCTGGAACTGCAACCATACGGCCACCGCCAACGCTATTAAAGCAGGAGCTGTCCAAGCCCATATTACTTGGGCATTTTGCCGATTTTTCTTCAGAATCGGGAGTGCCAGCGGCGGCGGCGCGCCGTTGCGCGGGTCATTGCCGCCGGTCAAGCGCCGTCTCCTTGGGGCCTTGCCAGTTGTGGCACAACTGGAAGGTGAAATGCGCCACCTGGCGGCCAAGCCGCCGCACCGGCAGTTGCTCCAGCAGGTCGCAGCGCTCAAATTCGGCCGGACCCACGGGCGGCGCAAAACTCATCTGTGACCAGTCCACCACCAGCGCGTTGTCAGCCGGCTGCAACACGCCCCACCACAGACCGAATTGGTCCAGATGGCGCTGCACCACCCGGGTCGGCCGGTTGGCATACCAGGCGATGCGGCTGGCCAGCGTCCAGTTCATCACCGCCAGCGTCGGGCTGCCATGTTGATCGGCCAGGGCGCGGGCACGCAGGGCGGCGGCATCCCAGCCATAGAGGTCGGTAAAGGGGTTGAAGGACGCGCCGGCAATGTGTTGACCGGGGCGGCTGCTGGTTTCGTCACCGCGCTCGTTTTGAAATCCGCTGGTGAGCATCAGACCGATCAAACCGATGCAACTGGCGGCCTGAAAGATGCCCAAACCGGCCAGCCATCGCCGCCTTGGCGTTCCTAGCCCTGCTCCACTTTGAACAGCGCCCCACAACTGCACACAACCCGCCGCTGCCGCGGGCAGCAGTGCGAGCCAGGCCGTCACCGACCAATGCGGCAGGGTCGAGCCACGGCCCGAGAGATAGACCATCAAGAAGAGTGGCGGAAGACCGAAACACAGGCAAAACAGCAAAGGTGACAGGCGCCCGGCCGCTGGTGAGGCCACGCGCCGTGCCGCCAGCGTGCCAGCCACCAGCAACAGGCCATAACCGAGCCATTGCACCATGACAAACACCACCACGCGGTAGAACTCCCAGCTTTGGTTGCCCGCCGCGTGGCCACTTTGGTAAGCCAGTGAAATCCAGTCGTGGGTAGCGTTCCAGCCGATCACCGGGGTGATCAGCAGCGCCGCCAGCAGCACCGCCAGCCAGGTGCCACGCCAGGCCAGCACCCGCAGCCCGTGCGCGGCCAACAAGGCCAGGGCACAGCCCAGCCCGATGAAAATCGCGGTGTATTTGGACAGGCCCGCCAGGCCCAGCAACAGCCCCAGGAGCAACCAGAGCCGGGTGTCGCTGCCGTTGCTGCGCGCCGCAGCGCCCTCACACAAACGCCAGCAGCAAATCATGACCGCCGCGATGATCGGCATCAACAGGCTGTCGGGCACCAACGCAAGGCCCAGCAAATGCGGCATCGGCGCGAGCAGCCACAAAAGCAGCGCCGCACGTGATACCTGTGGCACCTGCGGGTACAGCAGTGACGCCAGCGCGGCCACCAGCCAGGCCGACAGCACCCAACACGCCATCGGCACGATGCGCATCAGCAAGTCCGGCAGTTTGCCCACCGGTCCCAGCGCCTGCGCCAGTTGCCCAAACGGCCACTGCAACCAGCCGGCCAGGGGCGGGTGGTCAAAATAACTCCAGTCCAGGTTGACCGAATACAGCGCGTAGTGGGTTTCGTCGGGCGACAAATGAAACGCCAGCGCCAACAGCAGATGCAGGGCCGCGCCGCCCAGAATCAACTTGCGGCAGACGCGGTCTTGCCAGACCTGGCCAAAGAGCCGGACGAAGGGCGCAGCCCGTGGTTGAGCCAAGTGATCACCCGAAGGTTGAGCCAATGCGTCAGGCACCGGCTTTTCTCTTCGGCCGGATCCACACCAGCCAGGCGGTTGCGCCGTAGTTCCACACGGTGCCGACCAGAATGCCGGCCAGGGCCGATAACACCCAGTTGCCGTAACCGCCGTGGATGTAGGAGGCCACACCGACATTGGCCAGCGCGCCGATGGAACACGCCGCCATGAACTTCAACAGGCCCGGCACCAGCGCCAGGCCACGCAATTGCTGGTCGCGGTAAGTCAGTGCGTTGTTGAGGAAAAAGTTGCCGACCATGGCCACCATCACGGCGGTGGTTTGTGAAGCGTCAAAATTGTTGCCGCTGAAGGCCAGCGCCGCGCGCAATACAGCCAGGTGCACCAACACGCCAAACGAGCCGATGGCAGCGAACGACACCAGGCGCGTCGGCACCCAGCGGCCAATGGTTTTGTCGGCCAGCAGCATCAGGTAGTCCCAGGCGACGCGGTTGTCAAGTTTGCTATCGCCCGCGTGGCGGTTGCGGAACTGGTAGGGCACTTCCTTGACGCGCAGTTTGACCGGCGACGACACCACCAGATCGACCAGGATCTTGAAGCCGATGTTGGACAGACCGTACACCGCGCCTTCAAAGGCCTTGCGGCGGATCATGAAAAAGCCGCTCATCGGGTCATTCAGCTGCAGGCCCAAAATGCGCTGGCTCAAGGTGGTGGCCAGCGAGCTGATCTTTTGCCGCGAGGCGGCCCAGTCGCTGACGCCGCCGCCTTCCATGTAACGCGAGCCGACCACCAGGTCAAACGGCCCGTCGCGCAACGCCTGCAACATCTCGGGCAGGATGTTTTCATCGTGCTGCAAATCGGCGTCCATCACGGCGATGTGCGCGGCGCCGGTGGACAACATGCCCTCCACGCAGGCGCTGGAGAGGCCGCGCCGCCCGACCCGGCGCAGGCAACGCACTTGCGGGTTGGCCGCTGACAGCGCGAGCAGACGGGCCGAGGTGCCGTCGGGCGAGTCGTCATCAACAAACACCACCTCCCACTGCACACCGGCCAGAACCCGGCCCAGGCGCTGGATCAATTCTTCGACATTGCCAATTTCATTGAAAGTCGGAATAACGATTGCCAGTTCAATCATGCACAGCTTCAATCACGCACAGCTTCAATCATTCAAGCGCCCCACTATCAAAGCGTGCTGCGACGGCGTTTTTTGGGGGCGGTCTGGCGGCTTGATGACCCGGTGCTTTTGCGCTGCAAGTAGGCCAGCCATTGGCTCACAATGACACCCAGAAAAAGGATCAAACCGGCGCCCAACGCCCAGGGTTTGAGCTCTTGCAGCAGTTGGTCAAGCGCCATGTCTGAACTGATTTTTTCTCGCTCGCGTTGTAGTTCAGTTTTGACGCCGTAGGATTGTCGGTTGGCGACTTCAGCCCTGCGTTCACCACTCTCGATAGACCTATCTCGGGCGGCTTTGGCCGCAGCATCGGTGCTGGGCAAAAGTTCCTGGTAAGGCCTGACGATATCCTTGATTGACTGCCGCACGGTGCTGGCCCAATCGTCGTCGTCGCCTTTTCCGTCGTGGCTGGCGGCATCCGCCGTAGCCGCCGTGGCCGCCGCTTTCGGGGTCAGAGGGGCGCTGGCGTCGGCCACAGGCGCTGAAGCGCGAAGTGACGGCATCAAAGCCGCACGCGCCGCGGCACTTTTGGCCGTGCGACCCGCCTCCAGCAAATGGTCGGCAAACAATTTGGCGTCGGCCGCGTCCAACGCGGCGTCCGGACTGTCTTTGCCGAATTTATCAATGGCGGCCGCCCAGTGGGGCGTGGCATCGCCTGCGCCAGTTGCCGGGGACGCGGGTAAGGTGGCCACCTCCGCGCGGGCGGTCGCGACCAGCAGCAACAAGGCGAAACAAAATGCCAAGTATTTCATGTGAGATGCATCGAATTCTAGGGCCTCAGGGTCAAAGGCCTCAAGCTGAACCGCAGGTTAATGCCAACTTGCCGCATGGGTGCCAGGCGGGCTGGACGGCCGTGCGTCATGCGCAGTACTTGCCGCCAAGCAGGCGCTGTGGCGGATGGCGGTGAGTTCACCGTAACCGCTGGCTAGGGTTTCGAGGTAGGGTTTGCGGTCTACAGTGGCGGTTTTCATGGCTCCCTGGATTCGCCCCAAGTGGCGCAACCAGGCGCTGGTTTGGGCCAGCGAGAGCCGCACATGCCAGCTGCCGCCCTCGCGCTGCTGTTTGATCAAGGCGGCGCAGGCAGCGAAGGCCATCAAATGGCCCGTGGCGTAATCGATGATTTGCAGCGGCATCGGTTTGGGCGTCGCCGTGGCGGCGGCCTGCATTTCGGCATGGTTAAAACCGGTGGCGGTTTGCACCAGGGAGTCAAAACCGCGACGCTGCGCCCACGGGCCTTGTTCGCTGTAGGCCGACAGCGACACACAGACGATGCCAGTGCGTTGTTTCGCCAGCGCATTGGCGCTGAAACCGAGCGCCGCCAGCGCGCCCGGACGGTAGCCCTGCACAAACACCTGCGCCTGGGCGGCCAGCTCTTTGAGGGCGGTCTGGCCAGTCGCCATGCGCAAATCAGCCAGGCAGGAGCGTTTGCCGCGGCTGGTGTCGGCAATCGATTCAATATTCGGAAGGTTCGGCGAATTCACGAGCATCACGTCGGCGCCATACGCCGCCAGGGTGCGCCCGCACACCGGGCCGGCCAGAATGCGCGTGAGGTCCAGCACGCGCACGCTGTCAAGCGGGCGCTCCCGGTTGCGCAGCTCAGGCAATTTGAGGGGCGGCGCATCGCCGATTTTTTCAAAGGTCATCAGGGGCTGCGCGGCGATTGCCTGACCCTGCGGGTGGGCGTCCCATTCGTCAAAGCTGCGAAACGCGGCAACCACCAAACCGGCTTGGGCGGCGGCGTCTTCAAAGGCCAGCGCACCCCAGTTGCGCAGGACCGCCTCGGCTTGTTCCCGGGTAGCCGTGGCGCTGTCGAGGCCCAAGAGGCGCAGCGCGCCATCGCGGTGGTGGCTGAAGTTGGCGTGCACGCGCACCCAGCCGTCCTGACAGGCGTACAGGCCGGAAAATTTGTCCCAAGGCTCGGGCACGCGGCCGTTCAAGCTGAACCAGCCGGTGCATTCGACGGCGGCGTGGGCCATGTCAACCGACACTGTCTGGCGCGGTTGGCCGCGCCGGTGACCCAACTCGCAGGCCGCCAATGCCGCTGCGGCAACGCCGGTTTGCGCCGCCGTGCCCACCGCAAAGGACGATGGCATCACCGGATCAGCCCCGCTCAATTCGGCAAACGCCAACGCGTCTGCGGCCAGACCGCCCAGTTGCCAGATTTGCGCCAGAGTGGTTTGCGGGTCCATGGGCTTGTCTCCTTGGCTGCAATGGCTCAGGCGTTGAAGTTGAGGCGCAGGCCCGGAATCGGCCAGTCGTCCACCGCGATCAAACGACCCGTGCCCGAGAGCGTGATGAAGGCCGTGCGCATGTCTTTGCCGCCAAAACAGATATTGGTGACGTGACGCTCGGGCATCGGAACGTGCGTGCACAGGCGGCCGTCGGGCGCGACCACGGTGATGCCGCCATGGCCCAGGGTGGCCACGCAGATGTTGCCCAGCGCGTCCACCGCAATTGAATCAAAACGCTGGTAATGCCCGCCCGGCGCAGCCACCAGCATGCGCCCGCCATGCGGCGATGGCCACGGCTCGGGGCGCACCTGGCCGGGCGCGGTGAGGTCAAAGGCCCACAGGCGCGCGGCTTCGGTTTCGGCGTAATACAAGGTGTTGCCGTCAGGCGATAGCGCCACACCATTGGCGGTGAGCGCCGGGCGCGCAATGGTGTGGGTGGAGGTGAACCCCGGTGCGGCATAAAAAACGCCGCCGCGGTCCATCTCGGTTGGGCGGGCTTTGCCGAGGTCGGTGAAATACAGACCGCCATACACGTCAAACACCAGGTCGTTGGGGCCACGCAGGGCGTAACCTTCGACGCTATCGAGCAGGCGATCAATCTTGCCGGTGTTGAGGTTGACACGTTCAATGCGGCCACCGGAATAGTCGTCCGCCTGGCCGGTGGGCAAATAAAAGCCAGCAGCATTGGTGCTGAAATTGAAGCCGCCGTTGTTGCAGACGTAAACCGCGCCGTCCGGGCCAATCGCCGCGCCATTGGGGCCACCGCCCATCTCGGCGACGATGGTTTTTTTACCGTCCACGGCGACGCGCGTCAGGGTGCGCCGGCCAATTTCGACCAGGATGACCGAGCCGTCAGCCATCGCCACCGGGCCTTCGGGAAACATCAAACCACTGGCGAGTTCGCGGATTTTCATGGGGTGTTTGCGGATTTTTACGCGGTGTCGGCAACACTTTACCGGACAATACACGCCTATGCCGATGATCCCCTTTTCCGTTCTGGACCTCTCTCCCATCCTGGAGGGCAGCACGCCAGCGCAGTCGTTCAGCAACTCGCGCGATCTGGCGCAGCATGCTGAAGCGCAAGGCTTCAACCGGTATTGGCTGGCCGAGCACCACGGCATGCCGGGCATTGCCAGTGCCGCCACCGCGGTGCTGATCGGCCATGTCGCCGGCGCCACCCGCAGAATTCGTGTGGGCGCGGGCGGCATCATGTTGCCCAACCACTCCCCGCTGGTGATCGCCGAGCAGTTTGGCACGCTTGAATCGCTTTACCCGGGCCGCATCGACCTGGGCCTGGGGCGCGCGCCGGGCTCCGACCAGCTCACCGCGCGGGCGCTGCGGCGCAACCTCAGCAGCGACTCCGACGAGTTTCCGCAAGACGTCGTCGAGCTGATTGATTTCATGTCGGACGCGCCACAACAAACCGTACGCGCCGTGCCAGGCCAGGGCGCCAAGGTGCCGGTGTGGATTCTGGGCTCAAGCACGTTTGGCGCGCAACTGGCCGCTGCGCTGGGCCTGCCTTACGCCTTCGCCTCCCACTTCGCGCCGCAACAAATGATGCAAGCCATCGCCATTTACCGCGCCTCTTTCCGCCCGTCCAAAACCCTGGCCAAACCCTACGTGATGCTCGGCTTCAACGTGTTTGCGGCGGACACCGATGATGAAGCCCAGTGGCGCGCCAGCTCGATGCAGCAGGCGTTTGTGGCCCTGCGAAGCGGCCGGCCGCGCCAATTGCCGCCGCCGGTGCATGGCTACCTCGGCCAGATCAGCCCGCAGGAACGCGCCATTTTGGATACCGTGCTGCCCTGCGCGGCGATTGGTTCACCCGACGCCGTGCGCGCGTCCCTGCAGGCCTTCATTGAACGCACCGGCGCCGACGAACTGATGCTCACGTCGCAGATCTTCGAACACTCGGCGCGTTTGCGGTCTTACGAAATTGCGGCGCAGTTCTGTCAGCCCAGCCATGCGCCCTGAGTGTCCTTGACTGTCCCATGACCGTTCTTGACTGCCCCCTGACCGTCCTTGACCGCCCCATGACCGCCTCATTTGCGCAGCCAATCGACCCGGCAGTTTGCCCGCTGTGCGGCGCGGCCAACCAGTGCGCGATGGAGATCGAAAAAACCACCGGCATCGCGCCGCCAGCCTGTTGGTGTACCGCCGTGACATTTGACGCCCAACTCATCGACCAGGTGGAGCCATCCAGCCGCGCGCGGGCCTGCATTTGC
>JANNYX010000411.1:0-4705 GCA_031410295.1 Rhodoferax sp. | reverse complement strand
GGCCTATGAGCAAAAGGCGGCCCGAGGCGAGATCAAACCGTCCCGCACTCTGGAGGCGACCGATCTGTGGCGAAAAATGCTGACCATGCTGTTTGAGACCGGTCACCCCTGGATCACGTTCAAGGACGCCTGCAATGTGCGATCGCCCCAGCAACACGCCGGTGTCGTTCATTCAAGCAATTTGTGCACAGAGATAACGCTCAACACCAGCGACACTGAAACCGCCGTATGCAACCTGGGTTCCGTCAATCTGCTGCGACATCTCAAAGCGGCCCCAACGGGTTCTGCGTCAAGTCGCAAGGTGCTGGACCACGCGAAACTCCAGAAAACCATCACGACCGCGATGCGCATGCTTGATAACGTGATCGACATCAACTATTACGCCGTAAAAAAAGCCCGCGACTCCAACATGCGCCACCGACCCGTGGGGTTGGGTGTCATGGCATTCCAGGACAGCCTGTACGAATTGCGCATACCTTATGCAAGCGACGCGGCAGTAAGCTTTGCCGATGAATCAATGGAGGCGGTCTGTTATTACGCCTACCAAGCTTCGACCGAGTTGGCGCGTGAGCGCGGACAGTATTCCAGTTACAAGGGTTCGCTTTGGGATCAGGGCATCTTGCCCATCGACACACTGGATTTGCTGGAACGCGCTCGTGGCGGCTATGTCGAGGTAGATCGTTCAACCACGCTGGATTGGGACGCCCTGCGCCAAAAGATCGCCAGGGACGGCATGCGAAATTCAAACTGCGTGGCGATTGCGCCGACAGCCACCATCTCCAACATCATCGGCGTGGACGCCTCGATCGAGCCTTGCTTTGGCAATTTGTCAGTGAAATCGAATCTGTCGGGGGAGTTCACCATCATCAACTCCTATCTAGTGCGCGACCTCAAGCGTCTGGCGCTTTGGGATGACGTGATGGTGATGGATTTGAAACATTTTGACGGCTCGCTTGCGCAGATTGACCGTGTACCGGCCGAAATCAAGGCCTTGTATGCAACGGCGTTTGAGGTGGAGACGCGCTGGTTGGTCGAGGCCGCGTCACGGCGCCAGAAATGGATTGACCAGGCGCAATCGTTGAACATTTACATGGCAGGCGCCTCTGGCAAAAAGCTCGACGACACCTACAAACTGGCTTGGTTGCGGGGCCTCAAGACCACCTACTACCTGCGCACGATGTCGGCAACCCACGCTGAGAAATCAACCGTGGCCTCAGGACGCATGAACGCCGTCTCCTCAGGCCATGGCACACCGAACCACACCTTGGCAGGCGCACGCGCGATAAGTGCGCTCGATATTGCGGCCGCAGCTGCAGCCGAGCAAATTGAACTCGCCAGCAACGCGGCAACCGATGTCAAGTTTTGCGGCGTCGACGATCCAACGTGTGAAGCCTGTCAATGAGGGTTGAGTGCCGCCAAGATGCGAATGAACAACACAAATCAACGGCAATGTGAATGAACACTTTTCATTTCACGCCCCTGCTCTCATAATTAGCTGATTGGAAATATCTATGTTGTCCTGGGACGAAGAAGTCAAGCCCACACCGCAATCGTCGACCCACCGTGGCTCATTCAGCAGCCGCATGAATGAGTCACCTCTTCAAATTGCCGCGGTGCGCACATTCGACGACGGTGCAATTGCTCCGTCGAAATTGGTGACGCCCGTTGGTCAACCGGCACAATTTACATCGCCGGAACCGACAAAGAGCCCGCTGCGCAGGGTCAATGCCGCCGACAAACGAATCATCAACGGTAAAACTGACGTCAACCAGTTGGTGCCGTTCAAATACAAATGGGCCTGGGAAAAGTATCTTGCCAGTTGCTCAAACCACTGGATGCCGCAGGAAGTCAATATGACGCGCGACATCGCACTGTGGAAAAATCCGAACGGGCTGACGGAAGACGAGAGACGCATCGTCAAACGCAACCTCGGTTTTTTTGTAACTGCAGATTCATTGGCGGCCAACAATATCGTGCTGGGCACCTACCGCCACATCACCGCGCCCGAGTGCCGCCAGTTCCTGTTGCGCCAAGCCTTTGAAGAGGCAATTCACACGCACGCCTACCAGTACATTGTGGAGTCCCTGGGCCTGGACGAAAGCGAGATATTCAACGCCTACAACGAAGTTAAGTCGATCCGCGATAAGGATGAATTCCTGTTGCCTTTCATTGCAGCCATCATGGATCCGAACTTCCACACTGGTACTGCGCAAACTGACCAGACCCTGCTCAAGTCGCTGATTGTTTTTGCCTGCCTGATGGAAGGCTTGTTCTTCTACGTAGGTTTCACGCAAATTCTGGCTTTGGGTCGGCAAAACAAAATGACCGGTGCTGCCGAGCAATACCAGTACATTCTGCGCGACGAGTCGATGCACTGCAATTTCGGCATCGATCTGATCAACCAGCTGAAAGCCGAAAACCCCCAACTGTGGACGGGGGAATTCAAAGCCGAGATCAAGTCCCTGTTTGAACAGGCCGTGGAGCTCGAATACCGTTACGCAGAAGACACCATGCCTCGCGGCGTACTGGGCATGAACGCCTCAATGTTCAAAGGCTACCTTCGTTATATCGCTAACCGGCGCGCAACACAGATCGGCCTGGAGGCGCTTTATCCCAATGAAGAGAATCCGTTCCCTTGGATGAGCGAAATGATCGACTTGAAGAAAGAGCGCAATTTCTTCGAAACCCGTGTAATTGAATACCAGTCCGGCGGCGCGCTGTCCTGGGATTGATGTTCACACAATCACAATTCAAACCATGTTTTCTGAATTCCACAGGCTGATGAGTACCCCAAAGAGGGTATGGTCGGTTTGTGCTCCCGAGTTCATGGTGCTGGGCGCCTGCCCAACACCATGAATCGCTTCATGCAATCCAACAACGCGTGAAGTGCTCTTTGTTACTTGATCAAGGAGAAAATTGAAATGGCAACTGCAAAAAAACCGGCCGCAAAAAAGGCCCCCGCAAAGAAAGCTGCACCCGCAAAAAAAGCAGCACCGAAGAAAGTAGCAGCTAAAAAGGCTCCAGCTAAAAAAGCAGCCGCTAAAAAAGCGCCTGCCAAAAAAGCTGTCGCCAAAAAGCCTGCTGCCAAAAAGGCTCCAGCTAAAAAAGCAGCCGCTAAGAAAGCCCCAGCCAAAAAGGCCGCCGCCAAAAAAGCGCCTGCCAAGAAAGCTGCCGCCAAAAAGCCTGCCGCAAAGAAAGCAGCCAAAAAACCGGCTGCGAAGAAAGCCGCGAAAGGCCCTGCTGCCAAGGTAGCGCCTGCTCCCGCTGCCCCTGCTGCTCAGACCACTCTGAACCCGCAGGCCGCCTGGCCGTTTCCGACGGCCTCCAAGCCCTAAAAAGCTGGCGGTTTATTCAAGGCCCGGTACCGAAAGGTATCGGGCTTTTTCTTTGCTGAACCAACTTTCAGGCGCATCAAGGATAAAAAGCCAGAACCTTGTACCCCGAGAAGCGGTCGCCTGCGACGCCGCGCACCGAAAGGGCGACGCCACCCGCCCAATCTGCACTGGCATTGAGTTTATTTACCGGCGAAAACTCATTGGCCAACAGCACCCGGCGCAGCACAGGCTGATCTTGCGGGTCGGTCAGCGTCAACTCGATCGCCGGCATGGCGATATCCAGCGTCGAAGTATTGCGAAGCACCAAGGCCAGCCGGAAAGTATCGGCACGGAGTTTGCTCAACGAAGAGCTGTCAATCACCACGGCCTCAATTTGGCGCCAGCCTGATACGGTGCAGCTCAATTGTTGGCAGATCCAGGCCAGCGCTGGTTTGACCTGGGGAAACATGGCGGCAATCCGATCACGTTCGTGCAATGCACTTTGGAGCGCCAAGAACAACGCCAGACCAATGGCAATTACGGCGAGCGTCACCCGGACCGATGTGCGTTGCCATACTGAGGTCTGACGCGATTGACGCAGGAAACTGACTTCTTGCCGGGGCGCTGTGGCGGACGTTTCATTCGCCAGCTGATCCGACACAATTGCTGGACCCACCTGTGTATCGATTGGGTCTGGCAACGGCAAATCAATCGCACCCGCCGTCGTCAAAACCATCGGTAAATGCGCCTTTATTGGCGGCGGGACCGGTTCGTCAATCGTCTCAAAACCAGGCGTCAAATCGGGTAGAGGCGATTCGGCCAACGCGTGTGGCTCGGGCAGTTCTGGGCCCAGGTGAGGGTCGGTTCGTTCCGCAGGATTGCTGGGTTCGGCAGCGTCAGTCGGCTCTGGGGATTGGTTCCCTACAGACGGCTGCGCGGGCGCGGGCGCCTTCGGCGAAGCCGGCGCCGGATTGGGGATCAGCGCCGCATTGGCATCAAAAATTTGATGGCATTGACCGCAGCGCACCCATCCGTCGGAAATCCGCAATTGATCCGGGACGACACGAAACGAGGTCTGGCAGGCTGGGCAACGGGTGATCAGACTCATGGCTTCAAAATTTCAGGGTCTTCCGCCCATCAACACCCAGCCGTCTTGAGTGTCAATGACCGCAAGATTCATATAAGCGCGGTAGGCATCGGTCAACCCCTGGGCCTGTCGCTGAAGAATACCCGCCAGGACCAGCGAACCACGGGGGGCGATCCGGCCACACAACAACGGCGCCAATACCTTCAATGGACTGGCCAGAATATTGGCCAGAACCACGTCATACAAACCGCTGGCCCGGTCTGGCAAGCCTGCGTTGATGGCTACCCGGTTCGCCTGCGCGTTC
>JANNYX010000410.1:0-6322 GCA_031410295.1 Rhodoferax sp. | reverse complement strand
CTGAGGCTTTCACGCGCTGCTCGGGCGAGAAACAGTCGCAAGCATTGGCGTTGAAGAATGCTGCGAGCAATAAAAGGGAGGTGATCAGGATTCGCATATGGCCGGACTAAAGCTCTAATTCGGACTCTCAAACATCTTCTTATCGCACTTTTAACCCGCGGGAAATGTTTTCATACATTCTGAGAATGGCTTGGTACTCATTGGCGTAATGCTCTGGTCTTGATTTTCTGGAATCCAAAACTATCCGTTTCCAAAGCAGAACTTTCGACTCGACGGTATTTCCATATTGGATCGATATGTTCTCAGGGCTAGCCATTCTTACCTCCACCTTTAACGGCACGTTGCCATTGACTCCGGCGTAGTGCTTTACTCCTGCATCTTCGGCAGTAAGGCGCAATTCATTTTTTGACCTATTTCCACGTAACCACGCACGAACAATGAGGGGCCAACAAAATCAAATACCAGACCTGAGTAGAAATGGGTCGCAAACCTGAACTCGTCGCTGCTTTCAAATGGACGATTTTTCAAGATCTCGAATTCGGTTGCCTGCGGATCCAGGGCCCAAGTCCCGTCCAAGCGGTTCACCTCCTTCGAACAGGCATTTGTTGAAACAATTGAGAGGTAAAAGACAGAGATCCTCACCCAAAGTGAAATTGACGCAAGCATAGAACTCCTATTTTTAACTGTTGGCAACAGATTCACGTCAAATGGTCTCATTGGCTGCCGTGTGTAAGCGACCTCACTTCCCCAATTCATACAGCGCCGACCCATCGCCGTTGTCTTTCACCAGCTTGATGTTCGGGTGGGCCGGCAAATAACGCGAGGCGGCGCTGGCGCTTAAAAACGTCAGCTTTACTCCGGCCACGGGCTGGATGCGCCAATTGCCGTCGGCCGCCGGGTTGACCTGTTTATTCGGCGAGAGCGTATCTGCCAGGGTCAAATATTCGACCAGCGCCTGGCGGTTTTCATCGGGCGCATCGAAGATGACTTTGTCGGCTTTAAGGTCGGGGAAATTGCCGCCGCCAAAGGCGCGGTAGTTGTTGGTGGCGACGACGAATTTGCCGTCTTTGGCGATGGGTTTCCCCTCAAAAAACAAATTCTTGACGCGGTTGGCAGCGGCGTTGGCCAGCGTTCCGTTCACCGCGTATTTGGCCGGCTGCGTCAGGTCCAGCTCATAAGTTACGCCATCAATCGTGTCAAAGTTGAACGATGGGAAGGCGTTGTTCACCAGGCCCTGTTGCGCCGCGCCGCCCGCGCCCGCCGGCACGATCTGGTTGAACTGCCCGGCTGACATTTCCAGCCACTCCTGCACCTGCGCGCCGGTGAGCAACACGGCTTTGACGGTGTTGGGGTAAATGTACAAATCGGCCACGTTTTTGATGGCGATGGGGCCCGCGGGGATGTCGGTGTAATAGTTCCAGCCCTGGCGCCCGCCCGATTTAAAGGGCGCTGCCGCCGAGAGCACCGGCAACTTTTCATGCGGCGTGCCAACCAGCGCACGTTTCACGTAAGCGATCTGCGCGTTGGCGACGATTTGCACCGACGGGTCGTCTTCCACCAGCGCGAAGTAGCTGTAGATCGGCGCGCTGCTGAAGGCGACCTTGTTGCGCACATATTCCAGCGTGCCGGCGTGTTCCGCGCCCACGGTTCGCTCGACCATGGCGTCTTCAGCGGCGATGGATTTTTTGGCTTCGCGGTCAAAGATCGGGCGGATCGAGGCTTGGCTTGCCGCCACTTTCCAAGTGCCAGAGTCGTTGTTCAAGGTGAGGTCAATCACCCCCAGATGGTCGCCCCAGCGCCCCGGCATGACCGATGGCACGCCGTTGATGGTGCCGCGCTCGGCGTCGACCTTGGGGAACCCTACGAAGGCCTTGGACGGGAACTCGGCGTGGGAGTGGCCGAACAAGATCGCGTCGATACCGGGCACGTCGGCCAGCCCCGAGACACCGTTTTCGGCCATCGCGCCTGGCACGACAATTTGGGCCGCCTTTTCGATGCCCGAATGCGGAATCGCTACCACCAGTTGCGCTCCCTTGGCACGCATTTCCGGCACGTATTTTTTCGCCACCTCGACCATGTCTTTGGCGATCACGCGGCCTTCCAGCGCAGCTTTGTCCCATTGCATGATTTGCGGCGGCACAAAACCGATAACTCCTATTTTGATAGCGTGACGTGACCCACTGGCGTCGACCAATTGCCGCTCTAGCATCACATAGGGGGTAAAGGCATGCGCCTCTTGCCCGGCCGGTTTTTTCTCGTCCAGAAACACATTTGCGTTGACGTAGGGGAAGTTCGCTGTGGCGATGGCCTGGCGCAAAAACGGCAGGCCGTAGTTGAACTCGTGGTTGCCCAAATTGGCGGCGTCGTAACCGAGCTGGTTCATCACCTTGTAGGCCGGATGCACTTCGCCGGCCTTGAGCGGCTTGACTTTGGCGACGTAATCGCCCAGCGGGTTGCCCTGCAGCAGGTCGCCGTTGTCAAACAGCAGGCTGTTGGGCGCTTCGGCGCGGGCCGCCTTGATGAGTGTCACCGCGCGCGAGAGGCCGTATTGGTCGGTCGGCTTGTCCTGGTAGTAGTCGTAACTCATCAGGTTCATGTGCAGGTCGGTGGTTTCCATGAGCCGCAGCTTGACCTCGGCGGCGAAGGCTGTTGGCACAATGAGCGGGAGGGCCGACAGGGCCATGGCCGCGAGTTTCGAACTGTTTTTCATGGCAGTGATCCTTGGGTAAACCTCACACGTGGCGGGATGGCCCAGTTTACGTTGCGGCTCCCCGCCGCGTCCACTGCAGCTGATGACTTTCACGCTGGCAGAATGGCCTCAGAACATCCGAAGAAAGGAGCCGCCATGGTCATTCAGGTCGTCAGGCTCGGCACGCCGCGCCTGCCCCGCGAGGGCACCCGCATCGGCACCGTGCGCCGCCCGCCACGCGGCGTCCCGAAAACGCAGTTTGCCGCGCTGAACTGGTACGACGTCTGGTTTCCCACCTTGGCGCCCAGCCCCGAGGTGATGAAACTCGGCCAGGTCGCTGACACACCGGCGAAGTGGGCGGCATTCGTCAAAAAGTACAAAACCGAGATGGCGGCGCCCGAAGCCGCCCATGCCATTCGCCTGCTCGCCGCGCTGTCGAAAACCGCCAACTTTTCGGTGGGCTGTTATTGTGCGCACGAGGCGCATTGCCACCGCGGCGCGCTCAAAGCCCTGCTGCTTGAGCACGGCGCCGACCTTGGGGTACCTTGAATTCATGACTTCCATCGAACAACGCGTCAAGAAGCTCGGCCTGGTGTTCCCGGCCGCGCTCAAAGCCCCTGGCGGCTTAGTCTTTCCGTTTCACTTCGTTCGGGTGCTCGGCGGGCGCGCCCTCATTTCAGGGCATGGCCCACAAAACCTGGATGGCACCACTGCCGGGCCGTTCGGCAAGGTCGGGCGGGAACTCACTGAGGCGCAGGGTTATGCAGCGGCGCGCAGTGTGGGCTTGTCGATTTTGGGAAGTTTGCAGCGCCAGTTGGGCAGCCTGGACCGCATCGCCGCCTGGGGCCGCGTGTTCGGCATGGTCAATTCCGCGCCAGGGTTCAACCGCCAGCCGATGGTGATCAACGGCTTTTCCGACCTGATCCTGGAGCTGTTTGGCCCGGACCTGGGCGCCCATGCGCGCAGCGCCGTCGGCATGGCCGAGTTGCCGTTTGACATTCCGGTGGAGATTGAAGCCGAAGTCGAGTTGAGGGCCTGAACCCCAGAACTCCATAACCCCCTAACCACTTAACCACTTAACCACTTAACAACTTAACAACTTAACCACTTAACCCAATACCCAAGGAGAACCATGTCCAGCACCGCCACCGCCCGCCCATCGCCAAGCACCACATCAGCGCGGGCGATCCTGATCGACCGCCAGATGGGTGCAACGCGGCCCTCGCTGACCACAGCCGCCGATGTCGCCGCCGTTGAAGCCGTGCCCCTGCACGAGCGCCTGGAGGCGGCCAGCACGTATGAGGTGATCCAGATTGGCGCGCGGCGCGACCCGGCCGCGCCCGCCATCCAGTTCTTGCCGACCTGCGACCCTGCCGAGGACGCCATCGTCATCACCTACGCGCAGTTTCTGGCGCGCGTCACGCAGGCGGCAAACCTCTTCACGTCCCTGGGTGTGGGGCCGAACGATGTGGTCAGTGTGTTGTTGCCGCTACTGGCGCAGAATTTTTACGCCCTGTTTGGCGCCGAGGCGGCGGGCATTGCCAACCCGGTGAATCCGCTGTTGGAGGCGCACCAACTGGTCGAAATCTTCAACGCTGCCCAAACCAAAGTCGCGGTGGTGCATGGCCCTAATGCCGGCAGCGACATCTGGGACAAGGTGCAACGCATCCGCGCGCAGGTGCCGACGCTCAAGGCTATCGTGGTAGTGGGCGGCGACCCGCTACCTGCCACTGCGCTCAACAGCGCCGACGCCACGGCCCGGGGCGGTCAGCAAGTCTTGTCTTTCGATGCCGAAATCGCCAAGTTTGCAGGCGATCACCTCACCTCCAACCGGCAGATCCAACGCGACGACATCGCCGCCTACTTCCACACCGGCGGCACCACTGGCACGCCTAAATTGGTGCGCCACACGCATGAAAACCAGGTCTACCAGGCCTGGGTTTGCAATGTGATGCTCAATGCCGGGCCGGGTCGACCGATGTTGTTCGGCTTGCCTCTGTACCACGTCGGCGGGGCGCTCACGCAGGGGCTCGCAACGCTGGCGGCGGGCGGTTCTCTGGTGGTCTTGTCAGCGGCCGGATGGCGCAACCCGGCGGCGGTAAAAAACGTCTGGAAGCTGCTGGCGCGTTTCCAATGCCCGGTATTTGGCGGCGTGCCCACGGTGCTGGCGGCAGCGGCGGCGGTGCCGTGGGAGGGCCTGGACCTGTCTTTCCTCAAGGCCTTCAGCGGCGGCGGCTCGGCGATTCCGGTGGCGGTGGGCGAGAAGTACCACAGCCACTTCGGCCTGCCGGTGCTGGAGGTGTACGGCATGACCGAAACCGCCAGCGTGCACACCATCTCTTACCTGGACCGCCCGCTGCGCCTGGGCACCGTCGGCCACGCCGTGCCTTACAGCCGCGTGCGGGTGGTGCGCATCGACGCCGACGGCCAGCTCGCGGGCGACTGCAAGGTGAACGAAATCGGCGTCGTCGCCATGGCCGGGCCGGGCGTGTTTGGCGGTTATTTGAACGACATCCACAACCAGCATGCCTTTGTCGAACCAGGCTGGGTGAATTCGGGTGATCTGGGCCGGCTTGACGACGAGGGTTATCTGTGGATCACCGGTCGCGCCAAAGACCTGATTATCCGCGGCGGCCACAACATTGACCCGATGCCGATTGAGGAGGCTTTTTACCAGCACCCGGCGGTGGCGCTGGCAGCGGTGATCGGCCAGCCCGATGCTTACGCCGGCGAATTGCCGTTGGCTTACGTGCAGCTCAAACCGGGCGCCAGCGCCACCGCCGCCGAGTTGCATGAATGGGTGCGCGCCCGCACGCCAGAACGCGCAGCGATCCCAGTGGCGGTGCATGTGATTGACGCGATCCCGCTGACCGGTGTCGGCAAAGTCTTCAAGCCGCAATTGCGCTGGGACGCGGCGCGGGCGGTGTTCAGCCAGCTGCTGGCGCCGCTGGCCAGCGACGGCGTTGCGATCAAGGTGAGTGTGGGCGCCGATGGCACGCATGGCACCCTGGCCCGTATTTCAATCACGCCGCCAAGTGCGCCGCCGGACCCAGCTTGGGCGCCCCACGCCCCCGCGCGCGCCGTGCTGCAAGCGCGTGTGCAGGAGTGCATGAACCCGTTCACCATCCGCCATCAAATCAATTGGACGGAGTGACCGAAAGGCCTGACCGGGCGAGTTAACCGGGCGCTTTAACGGGTGCCTTGGGCGAGGCCAGTTGGGCGCTGCGCTGCGCCAGTGCCAGCGCCAAGGCGCCAGCCACGCCCATCACCAGCATCACCACCAGGCCGTTGCGGTAACCGGTCTCAACCGTCCACAACAAGCCCAGGCCCAAAGGCGCAGAGGCGCGCACCAGCGCCAGCGGGAAACCCAGGGCGCCGTTCAGGGAAGCGACGTGTTCGCGGCTGACATACTGCGCCACGGCGGTGCCTTTGACGATGGTCAACATGCCGTTGCCCATGCCATAGAACAGCACAAACAGCGACACGCAGACCAGGCCCGCGCCCGCATCGTAGTTGGCAACCCAGGGCGCCAGCAGCAAGGCCGCCAGCCCGGCAGGTACCAGGCAGGGTATCAGCCGGTTCGCCAGGTGGATGTCGAAACGTTGCTCGAAGAAATACAGCAGGGCCCGGCCG
>JANNYX010000409.1:0-7677 GCA_031410295.1 Rhodoferax sp. | reverse complement strand
AGCGCGATGCGCGCGGTGATGCGTTCGACGTCGCTGCTGCCCTTGATGTGCTGGCGCAGTTTCTGCCACAAGCTCGCAGCGGGGCCAGCGCTTGTGCCGTGAGGGGTGTCGCCGCGCAAAGCAGCAATTGCGTCCAGACGCAACTGGGCCTGGCCGCGGTCGCGTTCCGGTTGCAAAAGCCATTGTTTGAGCATGCGGCTGCCCATGCCGGTCTCGCAGGTGTCCAGCAATGAGAACAGGGTGGGCGCCTCCTCGCCGCGCAGGGTCTGCGTGAGTTCGAGGTTGCGCCGCGTCACGGGCGAGAGGCCGATGAGTTCGTCGTCGCGCTGAACGCGCACACTGTGCACATGCGTGAGGGCGCGCCCCTGCGTGTGTTCGGCATACCCCAGCAGCCCCGCCGCAGCCGCGTGGGCCAATGGAAAATCCTGCGCGTTCCAGGGCGCGAGGCTGGCCGCTTTGAGCAACTCTTTGAGCTTGGTCTGTCCCAGCTTGCTGTCAAACTGCCACTCGGGCCGGACACACAAAGACAGTGGCGTGGCCGTGCCAGGGCGAAAACGCATGCCATTGAGCCGCGATTCAAAGCTCTGGGTGGCGCCCGCGCCGTAAATCACTTCGCTGGGGGCCACGCGGGCGACCCAGGTGGCCAGGTCGTCCACCGTGCATTCGGCCAGGTTCACCAGGCCCTGCGTCACCGAGAGCCAGGCCAGGCCACAGGTGTTGCGCGGCCCCTGGTGCAGCGCCAGCAGAATGGCTTCACTTTTGTCGCCCAGCAGCTCCGAATCGGTCAAAGTGCCGGGGGTCACCACCCGCACGACTTTGCGCTCCACCGGCCCCTTCCCGGTGACTTCGCCAACCTGCTCGCAAATCGCCACGGATTCACCGAGTTTGATCAGTCTGGCGAGATAGGTCTCCACCGAATGGAACGGCACGCCGGCCATCACCACCGGTTGACCGGCCGACTGGCCACGGCGCGTCAGCGTGATGTCCAGAAGGCGGGCGGCTTTTTCGGCGTCTTCAAAAAAAAGCTCGTAAAAGTCGCCCATGCGGTACAGCAGCAGCGTGTGCGGGTGCCCGGCTTTCAAGGCCAGGTACTGCTGCATCATGGGGGTGTGGGCGAAGAGGGGAATGTCGGGATTCAAGGTGCGCCGATTTTGTCATGGCACGCGGGTGATTAAACTCAAGGGAACGTGAATCAAGCCAGGCGCCTCACGGCAACGGTGAAGGCGAAACAAACCAAGGAACCTCAGACATGGGCGCGCAGTGGAAAGCAAAAGGCAAGGAACTGGCAGCCAATGCCAAGGGCAAGCTGTTTGGACGGCTGGCCAAAGACATCATGATCGCCGCGCGCAGCGGGGCCGACCCGGCGTCGAACTCGCGTCTTCGACTGGTGGTGGAACAGGCGCGCAAAGTTTCCATGCCAAAGGAGACTCTCGAACGCGCCATCAAGAAAGGGGCGGGCCTTACTGGCGACACGGTGCATTTTGAACACGTGATGTACGAAGGCTTTGCGCCCCACCGAGTGGCGGTAATGGTCGAATGCCTGACCGACAACGTGAACCGAACCGCGCCGCAGATGCGCGTGTTGTTCCGCAAGGGACAGATTGGAACGTCAGGTTCGGTGTCTTGGGATTTTGACCACATCGGCATGATTGAAGCCGAGCCAGCGCGTGCCGGCGTTGATCCTGAGTTGGCGGCGATCGAAGCTGGCGCCCAGGACTTTGAACCCGGTGAGGACGGCGCCACCATGTTCCTGACCGATGCCGGTGACCTGGACCTCGTGAGCCGCGCCTTGCCCGCCCAGGGCTTCAGCGTCTTGTCGGCCAAGCTGGGTTACAAGTCCAAGAATCCCATTGATCCGGCAAGCTTGAGCGCCGGCCATCTGGAGGAAGTTGAAGCCTTCCTGGCCGCGATTGACGCCAATGACGATGTACAAAATGTATTTGTTGGTCTGGCGGGCTAGTGCCTGGCTCAGCTTGCGCGAATTTTTCCAAACCGTGCCAAAGTTTGCGCTCTTGCCACTGCATGGTCGATGATCGGCGTCGGGTAGTCCGAACCCATTGTCAAGCCACATTGGCGCAGGGCGTCGACGTCCATGGTCCAGGGCGCATGCAGGTGCTGGTCTGGAACTTTGGCCAATTCAGGCACGTAGCGGCGGATGAAACTGCCCTTGGCGTCAAATTTTTCTGATTGGGTCACAGGGTTGAAAATGCGAAACCAAGGCTGCGCGTCACAACCGGTTGACGCCGCCCATTGCCAGCCGCCATTGTTGGCCGCCAGGTCGTAGTCAATCAACTTGTCGGCAAAATAACCTTCACCCAGGCGCCAGTCAACGCCGAGGTCTTTGGTGAGGAATGACGCCGTCACCATGCGCAAACGGTTGTGCATGTAACCGCTCTGGTTCAGTTGGCGCATGGCGGCGTCAACCAGCGGGTAGCCGGTTTGCCCCTGGCACCAAGCGGCAAACAGGTCGGGCGCGTCGTCCCACACCAGCTTGTCACAGGCCGGCTTGAACGCCTTGGAGACGACATGCGGGTGATGCCAGAGGATCATCTGATAGAACTCACGCCAGATCAATTCCGACAGCCAGGTTTGCGCGCCGCTGCCAGGCAGGGAATGGGCGCAGGCCACAAGCTGGCGGATGGACAGGGTGCCCAAACGCAAGTGCGATGAAAGGTAGGAAGGCCCTTTCATGGCCGGATAGTCGCGCCGTTCCCGGTAATGGTCAATACGCAGGAGGAAGTCGCGAAAAAGTTGTTCGGCACCGCTCACGCCGGCAGGAATTTTCAGGGCATGGTGGTCGGTCGGCGCGAATCCGAGCTCTTCGAGTCCTGGCAAGGCATTAGCCGCATGTTGCGCCAGGTGATGCAATAAGGGCTGCGTGTTAAAGGCTTTCAGATTGGCAGCCGCCAGTCGTTTCAGCCACGCGTTCTTGTAGGGGGTGAACACGCTGAAGGGTGTGCCGGTTTGGGTCATCACTTCGTTGTACTCAAAGATGACCTGGTCCTTGAAGGTGCGCAGTCCACGGCCCATCGTGTTCAGCGTTTGGGACACCTCATGATCGCGGACCCGCGCCTGGGGCTCGTAATCGTGATTTGCATAGACGACGTCGGCGTCGAGCTCAAGCGCCAGGCGCGGAATTTCTTCCTGCGGCAAGCCACAACGTGCAATCAGGCTGCTGCCATGGCTGCGAAGCAAGGTATCAAGTTGATTGAGTGACGCGAGCATGAAGGCCACCTGCTTGTTGGCATGTTGCCCGCGCGCCAAAAGGTCGCCAAGAATTGTGCGGTCAAAGACAAAAACGCAATACACCCGGTCGTGCTTCGCCAACGCGTGGTGCAAGGCAGCATGGTCATCCAGGCGCAGGTCGCGGCGAAACCAGGCAAGGGCGGTCGTCATCGCAGAAAAAGGTGGCCCTCGATTGTCGCCAGACGATCAGCTGGTTTGCTCATTGACTGCCGTCAATTGCGCGCGATCAGTCCTTCAAAACAGGTGGCTAAAACCAGCTCAATGATCTCTTCATCGTTGTGCTGGCCGCTCAATTTCAGGAATTCCAGCACGGGATCGCAGGCGCGTGCGTAGAGGGTGTACAGGACGGCAATGGCTGGAAGTTTTGGGTTCAAGGCGCCTTGCGCTTGGGCGGCGTTGATCCAGTCACCCAACATGTCGCTGGTATGCATCAGCGCGTCCATGTAACTCTTGTTGGCAATCAGGCAAGCACGCAGACTCGAGTTTTGGCTGGGCAAGGATGGCATTTCGCCGGCCAGTTTTAGCGCCATCATCCAGTGCGCGGCAGCGCGCAGATTTTGCAAAGGCGGCGCCGAAGCCGGCAGGCCACTCAAAAACGTTTGAGCGCGTTGCATGACAAAAACCATGGCGGCGGCAGCCAGGTCCTCTTTGCTCGGGAAATGGCGATACAGACTGGCCTTGGCAATACCGACGTCTGCAGCCACTTCGTCTACGGTCATGGCTTCAAACCCTTTGTCCGCCAGCAAGCGGTTGACGGACTGAATGATGGCGCCTTCCCGCGCCTGAAGCATCTGTTCTTTGAACGAGACTTTGATGACGTTGGAGTGTGCCATGTGCAAATTATAGCGACTGGCACTCGATTTACTACTACTTAGTCTCAATAAAACTGTATAGTCTGCAATATGACTATTCGGTATTTTCCTGCATTGCAAGCCCAATTGAGCCTTCAGCCGCCAAGGAATATGGCGTGAGGGTTGCCATCGTCGGCTCCGGAATTGCGGGTTTGGCCGCAGCGCACACACTGGCAAGGCAAGGGGCGGGTCGCTTCGATCTCGTTGTGTTCGAAGCCGCCGGCTATTTTGGCGGTCACACACAGACAGTGGACGTCACGCTGCCCGGACCGAACGGACCGATCACCTGCGGCGTCGATACGGGGTTTCTGGTTTTTAATGAACGCACCTATCCCGGACTAATCGCCCTGTTTGCCACACTTGGCGTCGACACGGCCAAATCCGAGATGTCGTTTTCCGTGCGGTCAAGTGCGCCTGACGCCGGGTCGGCATTGGAATGGAGTGGTGTCAATCTCTCGGGCGTTTTTGCACAACGCAGGAATATTTTCAGTTGGCGGTTTTTGAGGATGTTGCGAGACCTCGGCCGCTTCAATGATTTGTGCACCCACTTGGCACAGAGCGGCGAGGAGGCCGATTTGCGCCAGCCGCTGGGCGATTTTCTGAGGGAGCATCGATTTAGCCGTGAATTCAGCGAATGGTATTTTCTTCCGATGGTCGCCTGCATTTGGAGCTGCCCGACACGGCAAATGCTTGAATTTTCAGTTGCAACCATGATCCGGTTCTGCCACAACCATGGCTTGCTGCAAGTCAGCAATCGGCCACAGTGGTGGACGGTAAGAGGTGGCGCCCGAAACTATGTAGAAAAGATCACCTCTGGCTTGATGGACAAACGGCTGAATACCCCAGTGCTGGCGATCGAGCGCATGGCATTGTGCGCGACCCGTGGAGTGCGCGTTTTCACAAAGGATGGACCAGAGTATTTCGACAAAATCATCATCGCGACACACCCGGACCAAGCCCTGGCCATGCTGCGGAATCCGTCGCCATTGGAGGAGCGGACGCTTGGTGCGATCCGTTACCACCCCAATACGGCTGTTCTGCATACCGACGAATCGGTCTTGCCAACCCGCAGATCGGCTTGGGCAGCGTGGAACTATGAACGTCTGGCGCACAGGCCGCAAGGTCAATCACGAGCCGAAGCGGAACACAGCGTTTGTCTGCACTATTTGATCAACAAACTGCAACCTTTGCCTTGGCAACAAAGCGTTGTTGTGTCGCTCAACCCACTGCGTGACATACCGGCCAGCAAAATATTGGGAAAATTTGCCTACGCACACCCGGTTTTGGACAAGAGTGCAGTTGCTGCTCAGCGTCAGGTAGCCTGGCTTCAAGGAGACTTGCATACGCTGTACTGCGGCGCCTGGATGGCCTATGGTTTTCATGAGGACGGGCTTCAGGCAGGGGTTGCGGCGGCGAACCACCTCCTTGGCAAGGTGTCGGTTCGCCGCGAGGAATTTGTGTGACAGACGCAGCCACCGTTAAACCCTTGTTGGGCATCGGCCAAGTACGGCACAAGCGTCTGCATCCGGTGGCGAATTCTTTTGTGTACCGGACCTACTTTTTGATGCTCCCGATGCGGTTGCTGAAAGCCAGCAACAAGACCGGACAATCGGAATTGGCCGTTAACCGTTTTGCAGCGATCAGCTTTTATGACCAGGATCATGGCGACGGGCGGGGCCCGGTGCAAGGCGGTGCGCTGCAGTGGATTGACGACCTTCTGGTGAGTGAGGGGATAACCGATGCAACTGGCGAGGTCTGGCTGCAGTGTTACCCACGGGTGTTGGGTTATGCCTTCAAGCCGGTGAGTTTTTGGTACTGCCATCGGGCTGCTGATGACCGCAACGGCACCCTCAGAGCCATCGTAGTGGAAGTCAATAACACCTTTGGCGAGCGCCACTGCTATCTGCTGGACCAGCCCCAGTGGGGCCAGGAGGTGACGGCCAACAAGGTATTTCACGTCTCCCCGTTTTGCCCGGTTGCTGGCCAATACCGGTTCCGGTTCATGCAACGCAGCCGTGACGGCGCCCGGAAAATTGTCGCGCGCATTGACTTTGATGACGCCAACGGCAAGTTGCTGCAAACCAGCGTCAGCGGCGACTTGCAGCTGCTCACTGCGGCTGCGCTGCGAAGTGCCTTTTGGCGAAACCCCGCCATGACTTTCGCCGTGGTCTTTCACATTCACTGGCAGGCCTTGCGTTTATGGCTCAAGCGGGTAGGCATCGTCAGCAAACCCGCCATGCCCCAGCAGTTTGTGACGCGACAAATCGAAGTCGATGTAACCCAGCACCAACCTTCCCCCGACGTAAAAGTGTTCTAGCCATGAATTCAACCCAGGCTCTGCCCCGAACCTTGCCGCAAAGGCCTCCCGCTTCCGCCCGGACTGTTCTCCTCCTGTTGGAACGCCTGCGCCACGGCACATTGCATGTGCATTGCCCTGACGGCACCCGACACCGATTTGGCGGTGACAAATCAGCGTCATTGGCAGAAGGGACGTTGGTCATGCACAACTGGGCGGTTTGTGGTGCAGCGCTAAGGTCCGGCGACATTGGGTTCGCTGAGTCATTCATCGCAGGTGACTGGAGCACTCCCAACCTGACACATCTGCTCAGGGTATTGGTTGCCAACAGGCGCGAAGTGGATCAGATGGTTCACGGGTCATGGGTGGGTCGCTGTCTGTACCGGGTAAAACACCTGCTGAACCACAACACCAAGAGAAACAGCCGCAAAAATGTCCACGCCCACTACGACCTGGGCAACGCGTTTTACACCCTGTGGCTGGACGGGACGATGAACTACTCGTCCGCCTGGTTCGACGGCGACCACACCCAACCCATGGCTGACGCGCAAAACGCCAAAGTGCGCCGCGCCCTGCGCATGGCCAACGTACAACCTGGCGACCGCGTGCTGGAAATCGGTTGCGGCTGGGGCGCACTCGCCGAAATGGCGATCACCGAGTTCAACGCCACGCTGACCGGCGTCACCCTCAGCACCGAGCAACTGGCGTTTGCGAATACGCGCATGGCACGCCTGGGCCAGAGCCGTACTGCTGATTTGCGTTTGCAGGATTACCGCGACATCAACGACGGCCCTTACGATGCTATTTGCTCGATCGAGATGGTCGAAGCCGTGGGGCGCGAATACTGGCCCACCTACTTTGCCAGCATCAGTCGCCTGCTCAAACCTGGCGGCCGCGCCTGTGTGCAAAGTATCGTGATCGACGATGGCCTGTTTGAGCGCTACATCGAATCGACCGACTTCATCCAGCAGTACATCTTCCCTGGTGGCTGCTTGCCCTGCCAGCGTGAATTCAAGCGTGAAGCCGAAAAAGCCGGTCTGCAAGTCATCGACAGCTTCGCCTTCGGCCCCGACTACGCCGAAACCCTGCGGCGCTGGCGAGCCCAGTTCCTGGCAGAAAAAGCCCGTGTGCTGCAACTCGGGTTCGACGAGAAATTCATGCGCCTGTGGGAGTTCTACCTCGCCTACTGCGAAGCCGCTTTCGACAAGGCCAATATCGACGTGGTGCAGTACACCTTGCAAAAACCGCTCTGACCTCCGATTGAAGACCCTCTGAAGCTAGAAA
>JANNYX010000408.1:0-20525 GCA_031410295.1 Rhodoferax sp. | reverse complement strand
CCAGTGCTCCAGCTGGGTGGTTGCGGGCAGGATGTAGTCTGCGTAGTCAGCTGTGTCAGTCTGGAAATGCTCCAGCACCACGGTGAACAGGTCGGCGCGAGCAAACCCGGCCACCACCTTGGCGGATTCGGGCGCCACCGCGACGACTTGTTCACCGTGGTGCTGGAGCATTTCCAGACCGACACCGCCGACTACGCCGACTACCTGCTGCCCGCGACGACCCAGCTCGAACACTGGGACATCCACATGGCTTATGGCCACACCGACGTGTTGCTGAACCGCCCGGCCATTGCGCCCTTGGGCGAAGCCCGGCCCAACACGCAGATTTTCCGCGAGCTGGCCGCCCACATGGGTTTTCAAGACCCGTGTTTTGCCGACAACGATGAAGCCTTGTGCCGCCAGGCTTATGGCGACGCCGTCAATTTCGACACCTTGCTGGAAAACGGGTTCGCCCCGTTGCCGGTGGCTGCCGCGCCGTTTGCCAATGGCCATTTCCGCACACCTTCGGGCAAGTGTGAGTTTTACAGCGCACGGCTGGCAGCACAGGGCCTGGATGGCTTGCCGGACTACATCGGCAACCACGAGGCCCCCGGCTCCTCGGCACATTACCCCTTGGCGATGATCTCGCCACCGGCGCGCAACTTCCTCAATTCCAGTTTTGTCAACGTCAAAAGCCTGCGCGACATCGAAGGTGAACCGCTGCTGGAAATGCACCCCGCCGATGCGGCCGCGCGCGGCATCTCCTCCGGTGCCGTGGTGCGGGTCTTCAATGACCGCGGCAGTTATCGGTGCAAAGTCAGTGTCTCGGCGCGCGCGCGTCCGGGCGTCGTCAACGGCCTGGGCGTCTGGTGGCGCAAATTTGGCCTGGATGGCAACAACGTCAACCAGCTCACCAGCCAACGCCTCACCGACCTGGGCCGCGGCGCGACGTTTTACGACTGCCTGGTTGAGGTGGAAGGCACCGGATAATCCAGCGCAGCATGTCCGACACCCCTGCCCAGCCCGCCCAGCCTGCACAGCCTGCCCAGACCACCTTGCACATTCTGCATCTGGAAGATTCGCTGCTGGACCACCAGCTGGCCGAACGTGCACTGCGCAAAGCCGGTTTGAGCTGTGTGCTGACGCGGGTGGACAGCCTCGCCGAATTCGACCGGCTGCTGCGCCCGGCTGCCGGCCGCACCGGTTTTGCGGCGATTCTGGCCGACTACAACCTGCCCGGTTTCACCGCACTGGACGCCTGGGCCGCCCTGCAGGGCCTCGCCGACCGGCCGCCGTTCATCCTGCTGTCGGGCGCCATCGGCGAACGGGCGGCGGTCGAAGCGATCAAGCTGGGCGTCAGCGACTACCTCGCCAAGGACGACATGGCCAAACTCGGCCCGGTGATCCAGCGCGCCATCGCGGCGCACCAAACGCAGGTGGCCAAAATGCGGGCCGACGCCGAACTGGCCGCCTCCGAAAAGCGCCTGGCCGGATTTGCCGAACACCTGCAATCGGCGATTGAGCAGGAGCGCACCGGCATCGCCCGCGAAATCCACGACGACATTGGCGGCGCCCTGGCGTCGATTGGATTTGACCTGGGCTGGATCGCCCGCAACAGCACCGATGCCGCCACCCAGGAGCACGCCCGCCAGGCCAGCAGCATGCTGCATCAGGCCATGGCCGCCAGCCAGGCCATCATGATGAATTTGCGCCCGGCCATCCTGGACCAGGGCCTGTTGGCGGCGCTCGAATGGTTGTGCGCGAGATTTGAAAAACGCAGCGGCATCAAGACACGGCTGGTTCACCCTGCGCCCGCCATGGCAGCTGCTATGGCCCTTGACCGCGAGATTGAGTTGGTGGCCTACCGGACAGCCCAGGAAGCCCTCACCAACATCGCCAAACATGCCGCCTGCAGCCAGGTGCAGGTGGAGGTGTCGGATGCCGGTGGCGTGTTGACGCTGGAAATCGCCGACAACGGCTGCGGCATCGCCGCTGACGCCCGCGCCAAGCCCAAGTCCTTCGGGCTGATTGGCCTGTCTGAGCGCGCCCGCACCGTGGGCGGCTGGCTGGATGTCAGCTCCTGCGCAGGAGTGCCCGGCGCGCCCGGCGCGCCCGGTGCGCCCGGTGCGCCCGGCGTGGGCACCTCGATCACCCTGTCGGTGCCGTTGCGCATTGGTGTTCAAAGCAGCGCCCCAGAGGGCACTGGTGTTCAAAGCAGCGCCGTGGGGGGCACTGGTGTTCAAAGCAGCGCCCTGGGGGAAACCGAGGCAGCCTTCCAATGATCCGCGTGATCCTCTGCGACGACCACGCCATGTTGCGCCGCGGCATCCGCGACACCTTGAGCGAAGCGGTGGACATCAAGGTGGTGGCCGAGGCGGGCAGTTATTCAGAGGTGCGTGAAGCCCTGCGCCTGCACCCCTGTGACGTGTTGCTGCTTGATCTGAACCTGCCTGGCCGGGGTGGCCTGGAGGTGCTGGCCAGCGTGCGCGAATCCCATGCCGAGGTGAAAACGCTGATGGTGTCGATGTTTCCGGAGGACCAATACGCGATCCGCTGCCTGCGCGCCGGCGCGCAGGGTTACCTGAACAAGGGTGGCGACCCGTCGGAGCTGGCGCGCGCCGTTCGCACCGTGATGCAGGGGCGCAAATACGTGACACCGGAAGTCGCCCAGATGCTGGTTGATAGCCTGAATGCCACGGCCGACGCCACGCTGCACGACGCCTTGAGTGAACGCGAGATGCAGACGCTGGTGAAAATCGCCTCGGGCAAACGCCTGGCCGACATTGCGCTGGATTTGATGTTGAGCCCGAAAACGGTCAGCGTCTACCGCTCGCGCCTGCTGGAAAAACTGAAACTCACCAACAACGCCGAGTTGACCGTCTACGCCATCCGAAACCAGCTGGTTTGACGCGGCCTTAAGCCTTTGACATCCGCGCGATCCGTTCGGCCGGTGTCACCACATCGGTCAGACGGATGCCGAACTTGTCGTTCACGACCACAATTTCGCCCTGCGCGATCAAGTGGCCATTGACCAGCACATCCACCAGTTCACCGGCCACGGTGCCCAGCTCAACCACCGAGCCTGCGCCCAATTGCAGCAGCTGGCGGATCGGCATTTTGGTGTGGCCCAACTCCACTGACAGTTGCACCGGAATGTCCAGCACCCGGGTCAGGTCAGGCGGCGCGCTGGCGCGGTCAATCTTGGCATCGCCATCGGCACTCATGCCACACCTCCATCGGCGCCGGCAGTGAGAACCCGATCGATCTGGATGGCCTGGCGGCCATCACGTGATTTGAGCTGGCCTTCAAACAGCGGCAAACCGTCGGGCGTGGCAAGGGTTTGGGGCTGGTCTCCCAGCGCGATGAAATCCCCGGCGCGCAGTGTCAGCAGCTTGGCCAGCGTGGTCTCAAGCGGCTGGCAATGCGCCGTCAACGGCACCACCACGGCCTGCACTTCCCGCGTGAGCAAGGGCAACCAGCGTCCGTCGGCGTGCACGAAGTCACCCCAAGAGGGCGACTGCACCACATCGCGAATGGGCCCCAGGATTGACAGCGGCAGGCATATCGTCAAAGTGCCCACCACGTCGCCCACCTGGATGGTGAAAACACTCACGTGCACGCGGTCCAGCGGCGTCGCAATATGGGCATGGCGCACTTCGGTTTCGATGCGGTCCATCTCGAAATTCAGGTCGGCAACACCTTGCCAGGCCTGGGTGCAAGCGGCCAGGACGACACCCAGCAGACGTTGCACGGTGCGCAGGCCAATCGAGGCCAGGCTGCGCGCATCGGGCGCGCCTTGCGCCTTGCCGCTGCCGCCATGCAGCAGATCAACCAGGACGTCGGCCAGCGCCAGGTCAACCACCAACAGGCCCTGCCCGACCAGCGGCCGCAGCTTGAGCACGGCGCAGCCTGACGGCACCGGGGTCTGGTCCAGAAAATCGCCATAACGCTGCGGCGCCAGGGTTTGCACGGAAATCTCGGGGTGGCGCGCGAGCAAGGACGGCAGGGCGCCTTTGAGGTTGCGCAGCAAACGCTGGTTCACCACGTCCAGCGCCGACGCCGCGCCGCCGCTGGCCCGGATCAGGCGCGGCAGGCTTTGCCAGTCAAATAGCGCCAACTCGCCGCTGGCCGCGGTTTGACCGCCCAAGCCCTCGAACAAGGCGTCGACCTCGGCTTTGGACAACAGGTCCTTATGCAGGGAGCCGGCGTCTTGCGTCACGGCCGGTGCTCCTCGTCAATCTTATCCAGAATGCGCTGCGCCAGGGCCGGATCGGTGCTGTCAATCGATTCCAGCACAGAAGCTTCGATGTGCGCCCCCATGCCGCTGATCAGCATCGCCGCGCGCCGCGCGCCGCTTTGGGCGCCGTGGCGCCGCGCTTCGCCTTCATCCAGCAGTGTGACCAGCATTTCATCCAGGGTCTCGAGCGTGGCCGGATGCAACGCCCGGGTGCGGGCGATGCGTTGCACGATCTGCGCGCGCTGGCGCGGTGGAATGTTTTGCAGCACGCGCGTCGACTGGTCCAGGTCCAGCTGCGTCAGGATCGCCGCGGCGATTTGCGGGTGCTCGGCCACCAGCATCTGCACCACCGTGCCCAACTCGGCCCGCTTGAGGCGCTCAAGCCCGGCGCCGTGCACGGGTGGTGGCGCGAGCAGGGAAGGGTCGAACAGGCTTGGGCCCTCGCTGCCCGGCGCAATATCCACGGCGATCCCCGCGGCAGGTATATCGGTCGCGCTGCTGCCGGCACTGCCCTCGATCGCAAATGATTGCAGCCCGAAGGCCTGGTTGAGCATGGCCTTCACATAACGGCTGGAGTCCGAGATGAGACGGCTTTGCCGCGTGGCGTCTTCAAATTCATCGAAATTCACATCCAGGTCCAGCGGGTTGGGCTGCGCCGGCTTGGGTTTTTGCGCGATCAGGGCGATTGCCGCCTTCAACTGGTGTGACTGTTCCGGGGGCAATTGACTGAAGATCGACGCCGCCTCCTCACTGCTCAAAAGCAGCATCAGCGCCGCGGCGTTGTGCAGGGTGTCGTGGGGCGTCATGGGCAGGCCGGTCGCAAAGTGGTCAATGCAGCACTTTGGCCACGACGCGGGGGGTCCATTCTGGCGCCGCATCCGGCAGACTGGCCCACGGTTCGACGAGGCAGCGAATCTGCGCGTCGACACTGAGGATGCGCTGCAGGATGCGCTGTTTCTCCTGGCGCTCTAGCGGCTTCAATGCCGGCGCCTGGTCCGTTTGATCAGCGCGTTGCTTGAGCCGCGTTATCAACATCGCGCAATCGCCTTCAAGCTCGACCACGCGCTGCCATTGGCCGGCATGGGCCGCGGCCAGCATGCGCAGGCTGCCGTCTTCGACCGCCTTGTAGCAGTCCATCAATGTCAAAGGCAGGTCGGGCATGGCGGGTATTTCGGGCAGAGCGCGTGGTTCGCTGAGGATCTTTTCATGCTGGCAAGCATACTGTTTTACGCTAGGGACCATGGCCTGAGTTGCCTGCAAAACACCGGTCAATTCAGGGCGCTGGTGTAACAGGCTGGCGTTTGCGTCTCCCGGCGCGCCTGTAGGAATTTGCCTGACACGGCATACAGCGGGATTCCGAGCCCCACGGCAGGCGCCGTTGCGCAAAATCAAACGCATCGACATTCCTGCAAATCAACTGCCGGGGTGTCGCCGAACCACCGATGGAGACCCCCTTGAAAAACGAACAATTGCTGGCCGAAATCCGCGAAGCCAACCTGACCTACCTGATGCTGGCGCAAAACCTGATCCGCGCGGACCGGCCCGAAGCGTTGTACCGGCTGGGCCTCTCAGAAAACGCGGCCGACCTGATCGTCAACCTGTCGCCAGCGCAGGTGCTCAAGGTGGCCCACGGCAACTTGCTGCTGTGCCGCATGCGGGTCGACGACGACCTGGTGTGGAATCTGCTTACCAACCACGGCCTGGCGGCGAATACGGGCAAAGCCGACAACGACTGCGCCAACAAACTGCATGCCAGCATCCTGATGGCCGGCCGTTACGCCGAAGCCTTGTAATGCCCTGCCAACCAGGCCAAACCAACCCATTGAAGGACGCGCCATGGCCAGCAAAAGTGTTTTAACCGATTCGCGCCAGGTGGAGCGCGCCGTTGCGCTCATAGAGCTGGGCGCGCGCCTGCAGGTGCTGGAGAGTGAAACCGACCTGTCTTACGAGCGCCTATTGCGGCTCTACAAGGAAGTGGCCGGCCATTCACCGGCCAAGGGGCAGTTGCCGTTTTCGGTCGACTGGTTCCTGACCTGGCAGCCCAACATCCACGCCTCGCTGTTCCTGAATATCCACGAGTACCTGGGAAAAGCCAGCGCGCTGGAGGATATCGATCTGATCATGAAGGCCTTCAAACTTTACAGTGAACAGGTGACTATTTGTGGTGTCGAGCCGCTGCTGTCCATCACCCGCGCCTGGCGCCTGGTGAAGTTCATTGACACGCAGCAGCTGGCGACGAGTGAATGCTCCAGGTGTGGTGGCCATTTCGTTGCCGAGCCGCACAACAGCTACAAGACCTATGTGTGTGGCCTGTGTGTGCCGCCGGCGCGCGCGGGCAAAAGTGCAGCGAGCGGCGGGATTGTTTTGCATTGAGGAGCGGGCGCAAGGGTGCAAACCAGCTCGCCGTAGAAACGGTCGCCTGAGTTTGAAGCAGTCGATGGTTAAAATCAAATTTTGCTAGAAAGTTCGTTTATTATAGATTTTTATAAATTTATCGAGAATATTTATACTATTACGCTATATTTTATGTAGCATACTATTGAATATACTCGACGGCCTACATACACGATATTTTCAGCAATTTTATTCAAACCTGATATATGACCGGTGTTGCGTCAACCTGCGCAGCGCAAACGGGTCACCGAGCACTGCTCACGGCTCACCGACCTGCAATTCCTGGCATCGGCACAAATTCAGTTTCACCCGGCACCGGATCAAAAGCCTGCGCCCGCCATTCGCGCTCGGCCTGCAAGATGCGCTCTTTGCGGCTGGCGACAAAATTCCAGACCATGAAGCGGTGCCCAAGCGGTGCGCCCCCCATCAACACCATTCGGCCACCTTGCGGCGCATGCAGCACCGGTGTGTCTTGGTCTGCCAGCACGGCCAGGTGACGTGCCGGCACGGCCTGGCCGTCCAGCGTGAAGTCGTTGTCGACGCTGTAAATCGCGCGTTCTTGCGCCGCTACAGGCAGCGAGAGGCTGGCAGCGGCTTCAAGTTGGATGTCCAGGTACAGCGTCGGCGACAAAGTAGCGACAGGAGAGGTCACGCCAAAAGCGCTGCCGATCAGCACCTGCACCTGCACGCCCGGCAAGTCAATTTTGGGAATCAAACCTGCGGGTGTGTGCTGGAACGAAGGCGCGTCTTCTTCGTGCGCCAGCGGCAAGGCGGCCCAAAGCTGCACGCCGTGGCTGACGCGGGTGGTGCCGCGCAATTCGGCAGGCGTGCGCTCTGAATGCACGATACCGCGGCCTGCCGTCATCCAGTTGATGGCGCCGGGTTCAATGCGCTGCACGACACCGGTGGAATCGCGGTGCAGCATGGCGCCTTCAAACAGGTAGGTGACGGTGGCCAGGCCGATGTGCGGGTGCGGGCGCACGTCGTGGTTGTCCTCGGGTCCAGCGGTCACCGGCCCGAAATGGTCGAAAAACAAGAATGGGCCGACCGCCTGGCGCTGTGCCGCCGGCAGCACCCGGCGCACCAAGAACCCGCCGCCCAGGTCGTGGGCGCGTGGCGCGATGAGCGTGACTGGGGTCATCGATGGGGACATGGCTTGGCGCCTCCTGGCCGGTTTATACGCCCGTTTCAGTTAGAGTGCCCCCATGTACGAATCGCGCCAACACTCTCCGCTGAAATCGAGCGCTTTTGTTTCGCGCCTTTTTGTTCATCTGGCCGCAGCATTGGGGCTGCTTGTGTTCTCGCTGGCAATTGGCATGTGGGGTTACGTGCAATTTGAAAATCTGCCGCTGGTGGACGCCTTTCTGAACGCCGCCATGCTGCTCGGGGGCATGGGCCCAGTCGATGCACCGTTGACCGGCGCGGGCAAACTCTTTGCCGGCTGTTACGCGCTTTATGCCGGGCTGGTGTTCATTCTCAGCGCGGCCTTGATTTTCACGCCGATCGCACACCGGATCCTGCACAAATTCCACTGGGATTCCGAACTGTGACGCGGCGAATTCTGTCGGTGTGGCCGATGCTGGCGTTTTTTGCCGCTTTCACTGCCATTGCACCTTTGGCTTTGGCGCAGGGGGCCGGTGCGAGCGAGGGCCTGACCGAATCGCTGCTTCGCATCCCGCTCACGCGCGGGGTGGATTTGAACTTGCTGGTGAGCCAGCGCACGGGCACGCAACCCGCCATTGCCGTGTTGTTGTTTGCGGGGTACCCCGGTATCCTCAAGCTGCGCGAAGAAGACGGCAAAGTGGTGACCGAGATGGGTGGCAATTTTTTGATCCGCGCGCGGCGGTTTTTGAACACGGAACAGGTCTTCACCGTCGCCGTCGATTGCCCGGCAGACCAACAAAGCGCCTGCGGCGACCGCTACCGCAGCTCGGCCCAGCACGTGGCCGACGTGGCCGAGGTGGTGGTCGCCATCAAGGAGAGATACGCCGCGCGCCAGGTGTATCTGGCGGGCACCAGTTATGGCACGCTGTCGACGTCATTTCTCGCGGCTGGGCTTGGCCAGAAGGTTGACGGCGCCGTCCACACCGCCACAATGACCGATGCGCCCAGGCGTGCCACACACGGCTTGCCGATGGCGTCGTTTGACTGGTCCGCCGCCCGGCTGCCACAACTGTTCATCCACCACAAAGACGACCCCTGCGCGGCCACCTCCTACGCCAGTGTGGTGGCGCGGCGCAAAGATATTCCGCTGATCACGGTGCAAGGTGCCGTCGACCCCAGGGGCAACGCCTGCCAGGCCCGCACCCAGCACGGTTTTGTCGGCCGCGAGCGGGTGGTGATGGCGGCGCTGCACGACTGGGTGACCGCGCGCAAGCTGCCCGCGGTGGTCGGCGCTGCCGACTAGGGCCGGGGCACAAGCCGCCCTGTACCACTACCAGTTGACTTCGCGGTCGGGCGTTGATCCAATCTTGTGGATCGATACGTCGGCGCCTTCAAATTCTTCTTCGGGCGAGAGCCGCAACCCCATGCTGGCTTTGAGAATGCCGTACACTACCAGGCTACCGATCAGCGCCCACACCACGCCCATTGCCGTGCCAATGAGTTGTGCGCCAAAACTCACGCCACCCAGCCCGCCCAGCGCCTTGCTGCCAAAAATGCCTGCGGCGATGCCGCCCCAGGCACCGCACAGGCCGTGCAGCGGCCAGACGCCCAATACGTCATCGATCTTCCATTTGTTTTGGGTTAACGTGAACATCACCACAAAAATCGCGCCGGCCACACCGCCCACCACTAGCGCGCCCAAGGGGTGCATCAGATCAGACCCGGCGCACACCGCCACCAGCCCTGCCAGCGGGCCGTTGTGGATAAAACCGGGGTCGTTTTTGCCCAGTACCAGCGCCACGATGGTGCCGCCGACCATGGCCATCAACGAATTGACCGCCACCAGGCCGCTGATCTTGTCGATGGTCTGCGCGCTCATCACGTTAAAGCCAAACCAGCCCACCGTGAGCACCCAGGCGCCCAGGGCAAGGAAGGGAATGTTGGAGGGCGGGTGCGCGCTGATGGAGCCGTCTTTGCGGTAGCGGTTGTAACGCGCGCCCAGCAGAATCACGGCGGGCAAGGCCATCCAGCCGCCGACGGCATGCACCACCACCGAGCCGGCGAAGTCGTGGAATTCTTCGCCCGTCACGGCCTTGATCCAGTTTTGCACACCAAATTTCTGGTTCCAGGCGATGCCTTCAAAAAACGGGTAAATGAAGCCGACGATGACGGCCGTGGCGATGAGTTGCGGCCAGAATTTGGCGCGTTCGGCGATCCCTCCTGAAATGATGGCCGGCACGGCGGCGGCGAAGGTCAGCAAAAAGAAAAACTTGACCAGGTCATAGCCATTTTTGGCTGCCAAGGTTTCGGCACTCACAAAGAATGTGGTGCCGTAGGCCACGCTGTAACCGACCAGAAAATAAGCGACCGTGGAGATCGAAAAATCCACCAGAATTTTGACCAAGGCGTTGACCTGGTTTTTCTTGCGGACCGTACCGAGTTCCAAAAACGCAAACCCCGCGTGCATGGCCAACACCATGATCGCGCCCAATAAAATGAACAGGGCATCAGAGCCCTGTTTTAGTGCTTCCATACGAACCTCACGAGTTAAAATGCTTGAAGATGGTGCGATTTTTTGATTATTTCTCGCAACGCACCAAAAGCAAGCAAAAATCGGGCCAGATTGGGGTGGATTTCGAGAGGTGTTGTGATGGACGCAATGGTTGCCCACCTGGTTACTGGGGGTTCCACCGCCATAATTTACCCAGTGACAAACTAACCGCTCAGTACAACTCGTGGAGCCCCAAATGCAAAATGCCGCCTGGTACTCCCGTTTCGCGAAAGCAACGGCTCACTTCTGTGGTCGCCCACCGGTGTTTACGTTAGCGGTGGCGACGATTGTCCTGTGGCTGGTCACGGGTCCGCTGTTTCGCTTCAGTGACACCTGGCAATTGGTCATCAACACTGGCACCACGATCATCACCTTTTTGATGGTGTTCCTGATTCAGAACACGCAAAACCGCGACACCGAAGCGATCCAGGTCAAGCTCGACGAATTGATCCGCGCCACCCACGGCGCGCACAACGCGCTGCTGGACCTGGAGGAATTGGAAGAAGAAGAATTGCACATTTTTCGCAGGAAATACCAGTTGTTGGCTGCCGCAGCGCGTGCCGAGCTGGTGCAAGGGCTGCAGGACACGGGAACGCCCGAAGCGTGATCGAGGGTTGCCGCGTTCACGCCTGTGGCGTTGAAGTGCGCGGCACTGCGGCGGCGCCATTAGGCGGCACGTGCGCTTAACCTACGCGCTGCAGGTAGCTCTGAAAAACGCCGACATGCACAAAGGCCGCATCGGCTGAGTTCGGCCATAACTCGGCGGTGTTGAAACGCACGTCATAAGTCGGCTCATCGACGGCCGGCACACCATGCGCATGGGCATCAGGGAACGGGTACGCGGGGGATTCACCGACGACCACGCCCTCTTTGCCGCGAATGTAGGCGGGCAGGCGGTGGTGGCCAGGCACGTGGTCGGCGCGCACGGCGACGCGGTCACCTATAAAGAAGCGCTCGCGCAGGGGCAGGTTCGAGCGACCGGGCGCGCTCGGTTGCGCCAGTGGCACCGCCCCCTGTGCGCGGGACTCCAGCTCTTGGCGCGTCAGCAGTCCTTTCTCAACACACAAGCTGGCCAGGCTGGTGAGGGTTCGCTCGTAATAACCGGCTGACAGGTAGTGGCGCGGCTCCATGCGTTCAATCGCATGGCGGTACTCGTCCATGTTGAAGACGCCCAGCTTGACGGCCAGCGAATACAGCGCGTTGACACGTTTCTCCCAGGGCGCGTGAAAGGCCGGGGCACCCGGCGAATAACGCACCCGGCCAAAACCCTGTTTGCCGCCCAGATCGTGAATGCCATCCATGAATTCAGGCCCTTTCCAAAGGTTAAAGACGCGACACGCCGATCATTGAATCCTGCGTCACCAGGGTGGCCAGTTTTTCTGCCGGCCAACCGAGGGTTTCGGATGGCTGCAACGGCAATACCATGTAGCGTGTGTCCGCAGTGGTGTCCCAGACGCGGATCTCCATCCCGGGCGGCAGCGCCAGGCCCATTTCCGCAAGCACGGTGCGCGATTCGCGCACCACCCGCGCGCGGTACTCGAGGTCCTTGTACCAGTCTGGCGGTAACCCAATGATGGTGAACGCAGTGCAGGAACACAAAGTGCAGCAGATGACGTTGTGCACCGAAGGCGTGTTTTCCAATACCACCAAATGTCGGTGGTGGCGCGGCATCTCCAGGCCCAACTCGGCGACAGCACTTTTACCGTTGGCCAAAAGCCGCTGGCGAAAGGCCGCGTCGGTCCAGGCTTTGGCGACCACACGCGCGCCATTTTGAGGGAGCCACTGCTCTTCGATAAGGTGGTTGGCTTGTTCGATGAATTCTGCGGGTTTCATGCCGCGCTCTTCGAACAGATCTTGAATGGCGTCAACGCGCGCTTGCACAGACGCGGTGCCTGCATGGCGCGAAGCAGGTTCGCTGGTTTGGCCGGTCATACGAGGCTCCTCTGGCTTGTTGACTGGCTCAAGTATAGGACTGGAGCAGTTTTTCGCTGGCCCAACCCATTACGCTTGATGTGACCAAATGACTCGTGATACTCCGGGTAAAACAGAACCAGGCAAGTGTGGCGGCGAAGCGGGCGACAAAAGCTCAATAGGCGGCAATGACCCCGTCACTGCGTGGATCCGCTGCGCCCAGGTACAGACCGTCAGGTTGACGTACGATGGCGCCAGCGTGGCCCATGGTGTCGCTGTAGTCGGGATAGATTTCCACCTCATGGCCGGCGGCACGCAAAGCCTGCATCGCTGCAGGATCAAAGCGGTTTTCGAATTTGAGCGTGGTGGTCTCTTGCCCCCAGGTTTTGCCCAGCAACCAGCGCGGCGCGCTCACGGCCTGTTGCAGCGTTTGCCCGAACATGGCGTATCGGCTGAACACCGCCGACTGGCTTTGCGGCTGGCCGTCGCCACCCATATTGCCGTAGACCATGTGGCGGCCATCATCAAAGCGCGCGTGTGCCGGGTTGAGCGTGTGGAAGGGTTTTTTGCAGGGCGCAAGGGCGAGGTGTGACGCTGGGTCGAGCTGGAAACTGGAGCCGCGGTTTTGCCAGACGATGCCGGTATCCGCCAGTACTACGCCCGAGCCGAACTCCCAGTACACGCTCTGGATGTAACTCACCATGCGCCCGGCGCTGTCGGCCGTGCCCATCCAGATGGTGTCGCCATGGATGGGTTTTTCGGGCCAGGGCAAGGCTTTTTTCATATCGACCGCCGCGACACATTGGTCGATGAAGGCGTCTGTCAGAAACTGCCCGGGGTTCACGCCGCGCTCAGCCATGGTGGCCGGGTCGGCAAGGTGACAATTGCGCACCCGAAAAGCCTGTTTGGTGGCTTCCACCAGCGCGTGCAGGTACTCGAAACCGTCGGCTTCTTTGATGTGGTGGCGCAGGCGCAGCTTGTCAAAGATGGCCAGGATCATCAAAGACGCGAGGCCCTGGGTGGGGGGTGTCATGTTGTACAGCGTGGCGCCCGAGACCTTGATCGACAAAGGCGTCACAGAAGCAGCGCGGTGCGTCTCCAGGTCAGCCAGGCGCAACGGGCCACCCAGGCGCTCGTGTTCGGCTGCGATGGCCTCGGCCACGTCGCCTCGGTAGTAGTTGTCCAGGCCCTTGTCGGACAGGGTTTGCAGCGTTCTGCCCAGCGCGGGGTATTGGCGCAGCGTGTTGACCGGGGGAACATCCTGCCCGTTCAAAAACTGCGTAGCAAACCCGGGCTGATGGCCCAGCTCTGGCAAAAACTTGTGGGTGAAGTTGACTTGGCTCTGCGTGACCGGCGCGCCTTGCCGCGCGTACCAGATGGCGTCTTGCAGCAGCCGCGAGACAGGCAAGCTGCCACCAAGCCGCAGCGAATGCACCAGTGCCTCCTGCCAACCCGAAATCGCTCCAGCGACGGTATTGGCCGCCAACGGACCCCGCCCCGGAATCGCCTGCAGACCTTTGTTTTTGTAAAAATCGAGTGTGGCCAGCCCGGCGGCGCGGCCACATGCGTCGATACCCACCGGGGCCTTGCCCGGCTCGGAGATGATCCAGAAACCATCGCCCCCGATCGAATTCATGTGCGGGTAAACGACGGCGATGGTGGCGGCAGCGGCGACCATGGCCTCGATGGCGTTGCCACCTTCACGCAGAACAGCGCTGGCGCTGTTGGCCGCCAGGTGGTGCGGCGCAGTGACCATGCCGCGAGGAGAGGTGAGGGTTTGGCGCATATCGGTTGGCTCGCGGAAATCAGGGATTCAAAAATTTGTCGGCAATGGCCGTCAAGGCTTTGACATAACAATCCATCGGCACACGCACGATGCCGGCGCCAATCTGGCCGATGCCGGCTTCCTTGTGGGCAATGCCAGTAGTGACGACCGGGCGAATGCCGGTGTCCACGACTTTGCGCACGTCAATGCCGCAAGGCGCGCCAGCAAAGTCCAGCGCGGGCAAGGAAAGCGCCGGGTTTTTGGTAACAGTAATCTCGTACATCTCACGGCTGTACCGCACGGCGTCGCTGATCGTGCCCCCGGCCAGCAGCGTCAGCGCGGGCGATGCGGCGAAGGAGCAGCCACCAAAGCCGGCAGTTTCGGTGATGGCGCTGTCGCCAATGTCGGGGCAGGCATCTTCCTGCTTGAAACCGGGGAAAAACAGGCCCTCGGGCAAATCGGATGGGGCGGTGAACCAGGCTTTGCCCATGCCGCTGACGCGCAGGCCAGTTTCAGTGCCATTGCGTGCCGTGGCGGTGACCACCGTGCTGAACGGGATGCTGTGTGCTGCGTCCATGATGGCTTTGCAGGAGACCATGGAATAGTTCAAAAAGAACTGCGACGATCTGGCGACAAAGTCCAGCGTCTGGTGAACATGGTCTTGCGTTACGGAGGTTCTGGCGCTATTCAAAGCCGCCAGCGGCACCGCCAGCGTCATGAAAAACAGCGCCGTCGAGGCGGCGTTGCGGCTGTGCACCTCGTCGCCCATCAACAAGGCTTGTGACTGGATCGCCTTTAAATCAATGCCGCCGGTCTTGTCGAAGTTATGCTTGACGGCGGCCTTGAGCACTGGCGCCAACACGGCTTCAAACCACTTGAGGCGGGCAATCACGTCCGGTCCATTGGCGCCGAAACGAAGGCAGCGGCCAATGCCTTCATTGATGTTGGTGTAGGCCAGGTTTCCGTGGACGGCATCACGGACCTGAATCAGCGGCATGGACGCGCTGATGATGCCGGTCATCGGCCCCACGGCGTCAAAATCATGGCACTGCGCAAATTCGACCTCGCCGCCGGCCAGCATCTTGCGGGCTTTTTCAGGTGTGTCGGCCCAACCTTCATACAACACCGCGCCAATCATCGCGCCATGCATGGGGCCACACATGTCCCCCCAGTCCACCGGTGGGCCCGCGTGCAGCAGCAGTCTTGTGCCTTTCATCTGTGGCCACACGCCGTCAGCCCGCAGGGGAATGTCTTCCCACATGGGGCGCGCATTGATGACACGTTTCGTCGCCTCGGCATTGGCTGCCTCAATGCGCGGGTCGCCCAGCAACTGCGCAAGTTGCCAGGCTACAGCCGGGTCGGCATTGCCCGGCGGTTGCCACTGCAAGTTGGCCAGTGTTCCACCGTTGGCAGTCACGCTGGCATTAAAACCGTCGATGCCTAAATTCAGCACTGCCGGGGCTTGCGACAAGAGGGTGTTGGCGGTCAATGTCATGGCAAATACGATGATGGGTTGGTTTCAACGGTTTCTAGTTGTTGTGGGGGAAACTTGTCAGCGCCAGCAACAGACCGGCCAGCATGTCAGCGCCTGACGAAGCGCCAATGCGCAGCACTTGCCCGGCCGCAGCCGCTATTTCAGTGGCACGCGTGTCTTGCAGCGCCACCAACAGTTCATGCAAGGCACGGTAACTCACACCGTCCATCAGGTCATCCAGCAAGGCTGCGCTGATGACATTGGTGGACGATTGGGCAGCCAGGCGTAGAGCCGCTTTTGCCAGCCCGATCTCGTGCCCCCAAGCTTCCCGTGGGGCGTGCGCCTGGGCAAAAAAAACACCGCCGACAAAGTCATCCCCGCTGGGCGTGAGGCCGTGACCCAGACCCAGCACGCGCAGCACACCAGCCTGCAAAGCAGCCAGGTCATTGCTCTGCAGGGCAGCTCGAACGGCGTCAAAGCGGGCGGCCGCTGCATCCAGCGGGAATGGCAGGGGTTGGGCAGTCAACCACAACATCAATCCTTTGGCTTCGAGTACCGGCTTGCCCGGCGCAAAGAGCGCGAGGCAATTGAACGCGCCGTCACGCAAGCGCTGCGGATCGAATGTGGACGGCTGGTTCTGCCAGGGTCGTGTCGCGTGGCGCGGGTGGTCCGTCACGGCACCCTCGCCGGCCCACACAATGCGCCCACGCAGGTAGCCATAGGCCGTCGATTCAAATCCGGGAACGGGCTTCACGTTGTCTTCGCACCCAAGGTGATGTGGGTTCCGGCCCGGCCCATCAGCGCGTCAAACGCTTTCTCCAGCGAGGTGATGATCACCACGCCATTGCCGTTGGCCTCGGGCGACGCCTCCAGGTAAGTGATGGCGGCCTCGATCTTCGGCCCCATGCTACCGGGAGGAAACTGACCGTCCGCGGCATGCTGGCGCGCTTCAGCCAGGCTCATGTGATCAAGCCAGCGTTGCGTCGGCTTGTTGTAATCCAGGGCCACACGCTCTACACCAGTGAGCATGATCAGTGCGTCGGCATGCAAGTGTGCCGCCAGCATCGCGCTGGTCAAGTCTTTGTCAATGACGGCGGCAACCCCCTTCAAATGACCTTCGGGCGTGACCACAACGGGCACGCCGCCGCCACCGCAGGCAATCGGCACCACACCGGCTTCAAGCAAGGCGTCTATGGTGGGCAAATCCAGAATCTTGCGCGGCTTCGGGCTGGCCACTATGCGCCGCCAACCGCGCCCGGCATCTTCGGCAAAAATCCAGCCGGAAGTGCGGGCCAGTTTCTTCGCGTCCGCTTCTTTGAAGAATTTACCGACGGGTTTGGTCGGGTTTTGAAACGCCGGGTCATGCGCATCCACCTCGACTTCGGTGATCACACACGACACCACCGCGTTCATTCCGTGGTCGTGCAACACATTGGCAAAACTCTGTTGCAACATGTACCCCATGCCGCCCTGCGAATGCGCCACGCACACGTCCATCGGCATCGGCGGCAACTCGTCGGCCGTGCGTGCCATGCGGTAAAGAATATTGCCAACCACGGGGCCATTGCCGTGTGTCAACACCAGTTGCCATCCGGCCTTGATGATTCCGACAAAATGTTCACACACTTCGCGCATCAGTTCGAGTTGTTCTTCGGCGGTGCCCCGAATGGTCGGCGGGTAGGCGGCGTTGCCGCCGAGGGCGACCACCACCCGTTTCAACGCGCTCTTTTGCACGCGCTTGACCATGCGCTTGCGCTTTGGCTCGCCGGACTGTGCCAATGCGGGCATCGACTCCGGGCCGGTGCCCGCGTTTGCAGCCGTGCCAGCTTGCCTTGTCATCTCACCCACTCCCCCGCAAGCCAGGCAGCATTGGCGCTGTTGCCGGCCAGCACCATGCCAGCAGCCTGCAACTTGGTTTCCTGCGCCGTCAGGCCCTGTGGATCCAATTTGGTGCCGCAGACAAAACCGATCACGGCAAGATGCCGCTTTCCCTTGGCGGCGATCCGTTTGGCCTGCGCGATAGCCGTTGCAAGTTCACTGGCCGGGTCGGCATGGGCGCCCCAGCCAATCACCACGTCGAGCAGGATCACGCGTACGGTTGGATCGGCGGCTTCCTTTAGAAGGCGCTCAACGCGGGCCGTCTGGTCAATCATCGGGTGCGGCCGACCCACGGTAAATTCGTCGTCGCCCAAATCGAGCGCGGTGTGGCCAAAGCTCTGTTTTCGGGGATGGGCCAGGGCCATGGCCTGGTTCACGGGCACGTTGGACCAAACTGCCAGCCCAGCAGTCTCCCACAGGATTTGCGCCTCTGCGGCGTAGGTGCCACCAGAGTACAGAGCTCGCAAAAACTTCTGCGATTTGGCAAATCCTGGTTTGGGCGGTATGGCGTAGAAGGGCGGCGCCAGTCGTTTAGCCCCTGCGTGTTGTTTCGCCAGCCTGACGCATTCAGCCGCGCAATCCGCCAGCGTATTGACGACGCGAATGTGTTTGGCAGGCGACTTCAAATTGCCGCCCAAAAACACCACCACGGCGGGTTTTCCGCTGGCCGCCAGTGCCGCCATGACTTTTACCGAAACTTCGGGCGCCGGCGGCTTGGCGACGATTGCGATCACCCGCGTTGAAGCGTCGGCCTGCAAAAGTGCAATGCCTTGCAGCATGGTCGCGCCACCCACCTGTGCGTACACGTCGCGCCCGCCCGTGCCAATCGCGTGGCTGATGCCGCCACCCATGCGGTGGATTTGCGTCGTCACTTCCTGCAAACCGGTGCCGGATGCCGCCACCAGGCCAATCGGGCCGCGCCGCAGGTTGTTGGCAAAACCTAGCGGCACGCCGCCAATGATGGCGGTGCCGCAGTCAGGCCCCATCACCAGCACGCCGCGTTTGACTGCCTCCTGTTTGATGGCGACCTCCTGTGCCAACGGCACGTTGTCGCTGAACATGAAGACGTTCAAACCTTGCTTCACCGCCTTGAGTGCTTCGGCAGCGGCGTAGGCGCCGGGCACGGAGATCTGCGCAATGTTGGCCGAGGCGAGGTTTGCCAGCCCCATGCCGACAGTGCGCGGCGCGATGGATTTATTGCCATCCCCAGCGCCGGCCTTGTGTGTGGCCCGGTCCTGCCCCGCGATTTGCGCTTTGCATTCTGCAAGCGCCGCCTGGCAGGCGCCTCGTGTTTTTGCCTGCACCACCACCATGATGTCACTCGGCCCGGCGTCCTTCACCGCGTGTGTCAACAACCCCGCCTCTTGCAGGATTTCCTTGTTGGCCGGGTTGCCCATTTGCAGCGTGGCGTTGACCACCTCGGGCAGGGCCAACAGGCGCTGCGCCACACGCATCAGCGCGACCGAGTCCTGGTACAGGTTGGGGTGGATGAAGGCAGTGGTGTGCAAGCGGGAAATTGGGGCCATAAAACTCGAATTGGACTCAGACAGCGATCAAATAATCTTAAACAGTTTTGTATACACTTTTGCTATGATACTTTGATGCACGGCAAAAACCACCCACAATACCTCGTTCAGCAGACCGACATCATGCTCCCCAAATTGTCACCGCTGGTGAACCCCGCGTCGGCCTTTGACGAGCTGCACCCGGCGCCGCGCCTCTTGATGGGTCCTGGCCCGATCAACGCCGACCCGCGTGTTTTGAAGGCCATGTCGTCCCAGTTGCTAGGGCAGTTTGACCCGCAATTTCGCCGCATGATGCGCGAAACCATGGCCCTGTACCGCGCATTTTTCGAGACACAAAACGACTGGACCCTGGTGTTGAATGGCACCGCCCGCTCCGCCATCGAAATGGTGATGATGTCCGCCGTTGAGCAGGGTGACAAAGTGCTGGTGTGCAGTTTTGGCCGCTTCGGCCAGTTGCTTGACGAAATCGCCCAGCGCTGCGACGCCAATGTCAAAGTCATCCAGGCCGAATGGGGCACCGTGTTTGACCTGGCGCAAATTGAAACCGCCCTCAAAACCTTTTCGCCCAAACTCGTCGCCATCTGTCAGGGCGACACCTCCACCACCATGCTGCAGCCGCTAGCGGGCCTGGGAGAACTCTGCCACCGTTACGGAGCCATGCTGCAGGTCGATGCCACGGCGTCATGCGGCGGCGCACCGCTGCCGGTTGACGCCTGGCAGGTCGATGCTGTCACTGCGGGTTTGCAGAAATGCCTGGCGGGCCCGTCAGGCGCATCGCCCATCACCCTTTCAAACCAGCTCGCCGGGACGATCTACAAGCGCCGCCACATCGAAGAAGGTCTGCGCCCGGCCGACTACACCCCCGGCCCGGGCAGCCGCATCGCCTCCAACTACATGGACGTGGCGATGATCATGGACTACTGGAGCGACGCCGGCCTGAACCACCATACCGAAGCCACCACCATGCTCTACGGCGCGCGCGAATGCGCCCGCATCTTCGTGCAGGAAGGCCTGCCAAACGTCTACGCCCGCCACGCCGCCGCCTCGCGCGCCGTGGTGGCGGGCGTGGCTGGCATGAACCTCAGGCTGTACGGCGACCAAGCTAACAAAATGCCCAACGTGACCGGCGTTTACGTGCCCGACGGCATCAACGGCGACAAACTGCGTGAGGCGCTCCTGGACGACTTCAACATCGAAATTGGCACCAGTTTCGGCCCCCTGGCCGGCAAGGTCTGGCGCATCGGCGCCATGGGTTACAACGCGCGCCTAGACTGTGTCTTGCAGACACTCTCAGCGCTGGAGGTTGTTCTTGCGGCCGAAGGGCACCCGCTCACCCGGGGGGCGGGAGTGGATGCGGCTTATGGGGCGTACAAGGGCTAAATCCATCAAAGCCACCCATCGCGCTGCGGTGAAAGAATTGGATAGACTGTTTGCACCCGTCCACAACCCTGCATTCTTGGGAGAACTCTAAATGCGCCCCTCACAGGCTTTGAACACCCACCGCGAAGCCATCCGAGCCATTGCCTTGCGGCACCGGGTCACCAATGTGCGGGTGTTCGGCTCAGTCGTGCATGGTGATGACACCGAAGACAGTGATCTTGACTTGCTGGTGGAGCCCACATCGGAGACCACGATGATGGACATTGGAGCCATCCGGTACGAACTCAACCAATTGCTGGGCATCCCGGTCGATGTGCTGACTCCTC